>NZ_LGSU01000087.1 GCF_002260545.1 Hydrocoleum sp. CS-953
TTTACCGAAATATTGTGGTTTAAAGCCTCCCCTTTTAAGGGGATAATAAATAAAAATTTTCCTGTTTGTCAATCCTCTCATTTTCAAGGAGAGGTAATTCTAAATTCTTAATTCTAAATTCTTAATTCTTGAACTTTGCTACTAGATTTGAATAGGGTGAGTTATGCTATTGCTAACAGCACCCTACTAATTCCTGAATCCTCAATTAATCAATTCTCAAATTAAACGGTAAACGAGTATAAATCCCATAAGGATCGTTCATCGCTCTCAAACTAGCTAACTCCTGCTGTAACTTTTTAAATTCTGCCGTTAGTGGGTCTACAGGAGTCGTAGATATGTCAACTTCTACACCAGAAAGACTGCGGAAAATCCGTTGCTCCAAACTACGAGACTTAGGATATTCCTCAACTTTCCAACTATCCCCTAGTTCAGCTTTTTCCGCAGCAACTTTAATAGCAACTTCTATCCCACCAATCTCATCAACCAAACCTAACTCTTGAGCATCAGCACCAGACCAAACTCTACCTTGAGCAATTTCCGCTACTTTTTCCTTGGCTAAATTACGAGCAGTTGCCACATTTGTAATAAACCGCTCGTAAATTGAATCAACCATCTTTTGAATTAATACTAACTCCTCCTCAGTTTTAGGACGAGAAGTAGTATTCAAATCTGCAAACTTACCAACTTTCACCACATCCCAAGTAATTCCATTTTCATTAGCTACTTCTTGAATATTGAACAAAACACCAAAAACCCCTATCGAACCAGTAACAGTAGTCGGTTCAGCAACTATTCGATCTGCATTCATAGAAATCCAATACCCGCCAGAAGCAGCAATATTACCCATAGATACAACCACAGGTTTTTCCTCACTAATAAGCTTGACTTCCCTACCAATAACTTCTGATGCTGATGCACTACCACCTGGACTATTAACTCGCAACACCACTGCCTTAACCTTGTCGTCAAATCGTAGCTTTCGCAATTCCTTTGCTACGCGATCGCCTCCTACCTGTCTAGGAGTACCAGTACCATTAACTATTTCTCCTTCAGCATAAACTACAGCAATTTTATTGTTGCTTTTAACATTGTTACTAAGACCTTCTGCAACTTTTGGTACTTTGCCATAATTGTTGAGACTAACTTGTGTAAAAGTTTTATCTTCCTCTTCTTTACCAGTTAGTTGTTTAAGTTTTGTCAACACTTCATCGTAATAGGCAACTCTATCTACTAACTTAGTTTCTAAACTGGTATTCGCTATCAATAGACCCTGATTATCAGCGATCGCTTGTAACTGCTGTGTTGTTAACCCTCGACTTGTAGAAATTGTTTGCAGATATTGACCCCAAATATTCTGTAATAATTGGAGAGTTTGCTGTCGGTTCTCCGGACTCATTTTTTCTAGGATAAAGGGTTCAACGGCAGACTTATATTTACCCACTCTCGTTACCTGAACTCCGATACCAAATTTATCCAACGCCCCAGTCAAAAACATAGTTTGAGAACTTAAACCATTGAACTCAAGGGCACCAAAAGGATTAATCACTACTTCATCTGCTACCGAAGCTAGATAATATTCTCTTTCTGTCCAGTCCATATCATAAGCAATGATAGTTTTGCCAGTGTCTCGGAACCGTTGAAGTGCTTGCCGTATTTCTTGTAGATTTGCTAATCCTGTTGCTCCTGGAGTGTTGCTACCTTTAATGTAAATGCCGATTATTTTTTCATCTTGGGCAGCAGCATTGAGAGTATTAATTACTGTTCGGAGGGTCATGGTTGTCGGTTGGTCGCTGGATAAAGCTTCTTGGAGTGCTTCCCCAGTGGAGGATATGGGTCGAGTATCTGTAATATTTGTACCGAGATCGAAGACTAAGATTGATTTGTCTTTAACTTGTGGACCTACATCCTTAGTTTTGCTGGCGATCGAAGCAACAAAAAATATTAGTCCGCCGAATCCGAGGCCAATAATTAGAGTAATTCCTAGTATGCTACCAATTAGACTGGCAAATGTGTATTTGAAGAAATCCTTCATTTTTCTAGTAAGAGTTGTTAATGTGGGAAACTAACTAATGGTATTAGTTTATATTT
>NZ_LGSU01000870.1 GCF_002260545.1 Hydrocoleum sp. CS-953
TTATAAATAAAAAGGGAGGAGTCAGGAGTCGTAGGGGCGTTTTCCTGACGGAATGCTCCGCAAACATGTCGCTCCGCGAAACGGCCGTTTGCCCGTACAGGAGTCAGGAGGGAAGAGGGGAGAAAGAAAGTATATGCATGAGAAAGTTTTTTTATCACGCTCTTATCAGGACATGATATTACACACACCGAACCCAAAAACCAGATTATGCGCGTAGATGTCTATTTTTCAAACTAACGATTTCTCCTAGCAACCATATTTCTTTGCGTAAGTTCTATAATTATTGATTTGTATGCTATATTTTTGAACCGGAATACTACCTAAAATTTCATATTCAATAACTTAAACATTAAATAAGGAACAAAAATATATATAACAGGTATCTAGTTATAGGATTTTTTCCGTTAATTAAATAAATCAACCACCCTTGTAATACCATTTTGAAAAAAGAATGTTACGAATAGTAAGAGCGATAAAAAGACTTCACAGGAGATGTCCCTTGGACAAAAAATATGATTTATGACCTAAAAAACCATATTAAAGCAATTCCCATGCGACTCCGTACGGACGCCCTTATGCAACGTCCCTACCTCCTGACTCCTAAAAATTACCCTAGCTATTTGTAGCAAACATTNGTACGGACGCCCTTATGCAACGTCCCTACCTCCTGACTCCTAAAAATTACCCTAGCTATTTGTAGCAAACATTTATCAAACTGGTATAAAGCAAGAAGATTAAGTCAATAAAAAAACTGATAGCTGATAAGCGCCAATGTGTTAATTGCCAGAAATTATAGATGACTTGAATTAGAAGTATAAATATTGCAATTTAATAAGATGTATGAAGCTATTTAAACGTGCAGACCCACCAGAAGAAACACAACCAACTGCCAAAACTTCTCCCGATAATACTAATGATACAGGTTTAGGAACATTTGGTGGTGTATATACTCCCTCAATTTTGACAATTTTGGGTGTAATTATGTACCTCCGCTTTGGATGGGTAGTGGGTAACGTAGGTTTATTAGGGACTCTACTTATTGTTACTCTGTCCACAAGTATTACTTTTCTGACTTCCTTATCAGTCAGCGCGATCGCCACAGACAGAATAGTTAGAGGCGGAGGTGCCTACTATATGATTAGTCGGTCTCTAGGTCTTGAAACAGGTGGTGCAGTCGGAATACCCCTTTACTTTGCCCAAGCTCTCTCTGTTGCCCTTTATACCATTGGTTTTGCAGAGAGTATCATAGATGCTTTTGGTAGTTTTAACCAACTTTATGTAGCTTTAATTACCACAATAGCCGTGGCAGTATTGGCCTTAACTTCGGCAGAAATTGCTATTAAGGCCCAGTATTTGATTATGGGAGCGATCGTCTTATCCCTAATTTCATTTGCATTTGGACAGCCTCTAGAAGCAACAACTATAGAAATTTGGGCAGATTCAGGCCAATCATCAGAACCTTTTTGGACTGTTTTTGCTGTCTTCTTTCCAGCAGTAACAGGAATAATGGNTGGGAGCGATCGTCTTATCCCTAATTTCATTTGCATTTGGACAGCCTCTAGAAGCAACAACTATAGAAATTTGGGCAGATTCAGGCCAATCATCAGAACCTTTTTGGACTGTTTTTGCTGTCTTCTTTCCAGCAGTAACAGGAATAATGGCAGGAGTAAGTATGTCAGGAGACTTACGAGAACCTAGCCGTTCTATTCCTACAGGTACTCTGGCAGCAGTTGGTACAGGTTATGTGATTTACATGATATTACCAATTGTTATGGCCATGAGGGCAGATGCTAGTACCTTAATAGAAAACCCCTTGATTATGAAAGAAATGGCTTTTTGGGGACCAGCTATTTTGTTTGGGGTTTGGGGGGCAACTCTTTCCAGCGCTATTGGTAGTATTTTGGGCGCTCCCAGGGTCTTACAAGCTTTGGCAAGGGATGGAGTTTTACCGGGTCGGTTGTCTGTTCTCGGCAATGGTAGTGGACCTAATGACGAACCTCGGATTGGTACAGCAGTAACTTTAGGAATCGCTACTGCCACAGTCTGCATTGGGGACTTAAATATTATTGCCCCAGTGTTGACAATGTTCTTTTTGACTACCTATTTAGTTTTGAATGTCTCAGCGGGTATAGAAGGCTTTTTACAAAGCCCCTCTTTTCGTCCGACATTTAAAGTCCATTGGTCATTATCAATGCTGGGAGCCTTGGGTTGTTTAGCAGTGATGTTTTTGATTAATGCTGTAGCTACAGTTATTGCTGCTGTGATAGTCCTGGCCATATTTATCTGGCTACAACGACGGGAGTTAGAGACAACTTGGGGAGATGCCAGACGAGGAATATGGATGGCCTTGGTACGGGAAGGAATTTTTCAGATTGGTGAAGAAGATACTAAAAACTGGCGTCCCCATATTTTGGTGCTGTCTGGGATACCTAAAAAACGCTGGCCATTAATTCAGTTTGCAGATGACCTCACTCATAACCGAGGGATGATTACGGTTTGTAGTGTTTTGCCAAGTTCATCTCGCGATGTTTCTCAGCAAAGTGATATGCAGGATACTATTCGTGAGTATTTGGAAAAACGTGGAGTCCAAGTATTGGTGAGAGTTGTAACAGCTACAGACTTTTTTGATGGGGCAAAACTCTTGGTAGAAACTTATGGTATTGGGCCACTAACACCGAATACAGTAGTCCTTGGAGACAGTCAGGAACCTTCTCGGAGCGATCGCTACTGTCAGTTAGTTGCTCATATTCATAAAGCTAAGAAAAATGTAGTAATTTTGCGGGAGAATAGCGAGCGTGGCTTTGGTCAATATCGTAGAATTGATGTCTGGTGGGGTGGTTTACAAAATAATGGTGGCTTAATGTTACTTTTGGCCTATTTATTGCGTACAGATATGGATTGGCGAAATGCTGAAGTTCATTTGAAACTGGTAGTTCCTGAAGAAAGTGCAGCTCAAGCAACTCAAGCAAATGTTGATAGTGTGATTCAAAATTTACGCATTGGTGCAAGTTCTCAAGTCTTGGTTTCTCAAGGTCGGCCTTTTTATGATATTTTACATGAGTCTTCTCAGGATGCTGATTTGATTTTCCTTGGTATTCGGACTCCAGGGGAGAATTTTACCGAGTATTATCAGGATTTACAGTCTAAAACTGTTGGTCTTCCTAGTACAGTTTTTGTTCTAGCAGCTCCAGGTTTTTCTTATGGTGAAGTTCTCAGCGATCGCTAATTTCGATTAGATTTTAATGTGTGGCAGTCTAGCTTCAATACTTAATTTATCCACATTTATTCCTTCTGATGAACTTACCCCAACGGAGGTTTAATCTTTCGAGACTACTTTTTTAATGACTCATATTTAGGGGTTTGTTTACCAAACCCCTAAATATTTAGGGTGCAGAGATTGCTAAATCCTGTTTTGCTACAGATAATATTTGCGCAGAATGAGCCAGGAAAAAGCTCCGCCTTTCGATACCGAAAACTTAGTTAGAGATTACTTTTGAGTTGCGCGTACTCTATATCTTTAATCCACAGGCTTAAAATCTATAGGAACTCTACCTAAATGTTTTAAGAGTCAAATTAATATTGACCATATACCATAATTAAGTCTTGAAAAAAAAGTATATTTAAGTATATTTAGATAAGATTTAAGTTGATCCTTTTATAGCTCATCTATTTTAACTCCAAAGTTTTGAGGCCATTTTCCTATTTAACTCCAAAGTTTCGAGGCCATTTTCCTAGAATTAATCATCTGGCAGCAATGACTTGATCTGATTGATGAACTCTTGATGATCGACTACTGGTTTAGAAATATAACCGTCAGCGCCACTTTGCTTCAAAAAAGCTTCTCTATCGCCTGCCATAGCATGAGCGGTAACTAATATGATTGGTAGTTTATCTGTTTGAGGGTCAGCTTTAAGAATTTGANTTTCGAGGCCATTTTCCTAGAATTAATCATCTGGCAGCAATGACTTGATCTGATTGATGAACTCTTGATGATCGACTACTGGTTTAGAAATATAACCGTCAGCGCCACTTTGCTTCAAAAAAGCTTCTCTATCGCCTGCCATAGCATGAGCGGTAACTAATATGATTGGTAGTTTATCTGTTTGAGGGTCAGCTTTAAGAATTTGAGTAATTCTAATACCATCAACAGATTTTCCTTGGTAAACGCTACGAGCTAGAGAAACATCCATCAAAATTAAGTCTGCTTCCTTTGACTTAGCAATTTTCACTACTTCTTCCACATCTTCTGTATGCTTAACAGCTAAACCACCTCTTTTCGTCAAAATCTTGGAAAAAACCCTAGCATTAACCTGATCGTCTTCTACAATTAAAACAGTTTTCATATTAAGTCTCCTGCTAAAATACCTGTAAGTTTAAGGACTACCATCATAGAGTTTAGACTAAATTACTTATGAGAAGCCAG
This sequence comes from Hydrocoleum sp. CS-953, assembly GCF_002260545.1. Lineage (GTDB taxonomy): Bacteria > Cyanobacteriota > Cyanobacteriia > Cyanobacteriales > Microcoleaceae > Trichodesmium. The sequence continues at coordinate 4,424 of NZ_LGSU01000870.1, forward strand.
TAATGGTTAATTTGTTTCAACTAAGACGAATTAAACACTCACTCCAAGGCTTTCTAAACTCATAAACAGCCATTGTCTACCCTTTTTATAATACTTCACTGTCAATTTTTGGACTTTTAACTGCCCATAAAGAAGCCTAATAGTCAGATAATATTAGGACAAACCAGTTGACAGCATATTTTTTTTATGGCTGCTATTATGATTAAACAACTATCCTGTAAATACTGGCACAACCAACTTCAAAAGATCAACCTCATATCTTAAAACTCATACATAGTTACTGACAATTAATTAGCAAATATATGTTGTTAACTGATTTAACTTGCCTTATAGCATCTAGTAATGCTAAAGGTAAGAGTTAAATTACTTCAGCATAACTCAAGTTAATCTACTATACCTTGGCATAGTTTCAATTAGATGTGAACTAACATAGTAAATATTTTGATTTGCCTAGTCTTGAAAATACCAGTTGACCTTTGGGGTGCTGGGTAGGGAATATTTTGAGTTTTAATCTAAATTTGTGTTCTTTTCGGATATCTTTTTTTTTTAGGTTTTGTAGGAACAGGACTACTAATGGAACAGTGAACTACACACTGAGGCTCTTCGTGATATCCCTCACAGCTATTACACAGTCCAGGATTAATCGAGTATTGTTCATTCTCGACCACGATCCCCCCTGTCGTGCACTGGGTTTGGTGTTCACAGGCGGTCCATCCGAGACAGT
>NZ_LGSU01000871.1 GCF_002260545.1 Hydrocoleum sp. CS-953
GATTTTTATACTCTTCAATTGCTTGAGAATCTAATTTATTACTAATAATAATTACATCACTAGGTAACAAATCAGTTTTAGCTACAATTGGAAAATTATTTTCTGATACACCCTCAGTGTCGAGGAAATTTTGATAATCTAGAGCAGATCCTCCCCAAGCATCAACCTTTCCTTGTTTAAAATTTTCCAGACTGCCATCATCTCCCAACATCATAATTTTTAGATCGGACTGAGGATCTAATCCTGCTTCCATCAAAAGTTTTGTCGGTCCAAGATGACCACTCGTAGAACCAATATCTGACAATGCTAAAGTTTTACCTTTTAGTTGAGCAGCAGATTTAATTGGACTATCAGCAGGAACCGCAATTACAGCACGATAATTAGGGCGAGTCACTGCCACCAGAGGTATTGCATTTGTCCGACTATTAATAACAACATATTCTGAAGGTCCTGCTAATAACAAATCAACTTGATTTAACTGTAAAGCAGCGGCGGCCATGGCAAAACTCTCAACTGGAAAAAACTCAATTTTTGTTGCTAATACTTCTTCTAAAGCAGCACGAAATGCTTCATAATCACGTTTTAATTTTCTTTCTTCAACAACATCCGTTACTGCAAATCGAAGTTTTTCTGGTTTATTCTCTATTTTCGAGTTATTAGTCGTTGCAGAACAACTGGTAATAAATAGTAAAGTATACCCAATAAAATTACGCCGTTTCATGCTTTTTTTCCTCTCTAAATTTAGCTAATTTACTGAGTTACATAACAAATAATATTGATGCCCCTGTTAAACTTTTTCCTATTCTCTAAAACTTAGATTTTTTTACCTGAATCAGACCTAATAATTTTTGTGTTTAACTTACTCTAGAAATGAGAGTTACTCAAATTACAAGTAAATTGTGAATAATGGATTTTTTAATCTTAAATGTTGCAATATAAAATTTATTAGAGATTGCTTTCCTAACGGAATGCTCCGCAAACACTATCGTTTGCTATCGCAAAGCTGCGCTAAACGCAATGACAATTATATGGCATAATTTTAGCTGAAACAGTCTAATAACGATAGATTATTGTGAGATTAAATCACCTTCTCCAATCTCCTTATAAACATCACGAATCAAATCGTAATCAGCATCATTAGCAACTACAAGTTCAGAAGTATTATATTTTTTTGTAGATTTTCCCTCTGCCAAAGCTGCAACTAATTGTTCTTGATTATTAACAATAAGATTTTTATACTCTTCAACTACCTGAGAATCTAATTTATTACTAACAATAATTACATCACTAGGTAACAAAGCAGTTTTAGCTATGATCGGAAAATCATTTTCTGATGCATTCTCCGTTCTGAGGAGAAAATCATAGTCTGAAGTAGATCCTCCCCACGCATCAACCTTTCCTTGTTTAAAACTTTCTAGACTACCATCATCTCCCAACATCATAATTTTCAGATCGGACTTAGGAGCTAATCCTGCTTCCATCAGTAGTTTCGTTACCCCCAGATGACCACCTGTAGAACCGATATATGACATCGCTATAGTTTTACCTTCCAGTTGGGCAACAGATTTAATGGGACTATCAGCATTAACTACAATTACAGAATAATAATTAGGGCGAGTCACTGCAATTAAAGGTATTGCATTTGTCCGAGCATTAATAACAACATATTCCGATGGCCCAGCTAATACCAAATCTACTTGATTCAACTGTAAAGCTGCTGTAGCTGTGATATAACTCTCAACTGGAAAAAACTCAATTTTTGTTCCTAATACTTCTTCCAGAACAGCACGAAATGGCTCATAATCAGGTAACTTTTCCTCACCAACAACATCTGTTACTGCAAACCGTAGTATTTCTGGTTTGTTTGCTATTTCCGAGTTATTAGTATTATTTGTTGTTGCCGAACAACTGGTAATAAATAGTAAAATGTACCCAATAAAATTACGCCGTTTCATATCTTGGTGTGTGAGTCTAATTTAGCTGAATTAGTTAATTACATAATAACATTATTTATCTAGAATATATGTTTTTTTAACCAACCCTTAACCTGATGAAAAACTCTCTTTAAATATTACTTAATTTTTTTAGGATATTATAAGCAAGAAAAATTTTAAAATTTACCGAAATACATGGAACCAATTCAACTACAAATTCTTCATGCTGCTGACCAAGAAGCAGGTATTCAAGCAATAGAAGATGCGGTTAATTTTTCTGCAGTTATGAATGCTCTAGAGGATGATTTTGAGAATACTTTAAAATTATCTTCTGGAGACATTTATATTTCTGGACCATTCTTTAATGCTAGTGATAGTAATGAACTTTATGGTGAAGCAGGAATTGGTGATATTTTAATCAATAATGCTCTTGGGTTTCAAGCAGTTGCTTTTGGTAACCATGAATTTAACCAAGGAACAGGAACCATTGCTAACCTACTTGCAGCAAACCCTGAAATTACAGGACCAGGAATTGGTAACGAAGGTTTTCTAGGTACTCAGTTCCCCTATCTCAGCACTAACCTTGACTTCAGTCCTGATGAAAACCTTGCTGGTTTTGTTGTAGCAGACGGTGGAGCGCCCCAACCTAATACAATTTCCGGTAGCGTTGTCATTGAAGTAGATGGGGAAGAAGTAGGTATTATCGGCGCAACTACTCCTGCCTTACCTTCCATTTCTTCTCCTGGTGATGTTGTTGTCTCCCCATCAGACACTGATGATATTGCAGCTTTATCTGAAATTATCCAAGAAACAGTAGATGAATTAACTGCCACAGGTATTAATAAAGTAATTCTGCTAGCACACATGCAGCAGATTAGTATTGAAGAAGAATTAGCAGAACTTCTGGAAGGTGTTGATGTTATCATCGCAGGTGGTTCCAATACTCTCCTGGCCACAGAAGACGACATCCTTCGGGATGGAGACCAACGTCAAGGTCAATATCCCCTGGAATTTACATCTGCTAGCAACGAACCTGTATTAGTTGTCAATACCGACGGTAACTACAGATATGTTGGTCGCCTCATCGCTGACTTTGATGAAAATGGTATTATTACCAGTTTTGATGAAGATTTAAGTGGTGCTTATGCTACAGATGATGAAGGAGTTGACCGAGCTTTTGGGCAAGATGTCGATCCAGAAGATGAAGCATATCCCACAGTGGTAGCTGTAACAAATGCTATTAATGCCAATATTTCTGACAGAGACGGCAATATTTTCGGTTCCACAGATGTATTCCTCAACGGTACAAGAGGAAATGTCCGCACAGAAGAAACTAATTTAGGAAATCTTACGGCGGATGCAAATTTATTTATTGCCCAAGAATATGAATCTGATGTAGTAGTTTCCATTAAAAATGGTGGCGGTATCCGCGACAACATAGGTCAGTCATTTATTCCTGCTGGCGGTACTTCCGATGACTTAGTGCAGTTACCACCTGCTGGAAATGAATTTGTAGGTAAACAAGAAGGGCAAATTTCTCAGCTAGACATTGAGAATACCCTCCGCTTCAATAACGAACTAACTCTCCTAACAGTTACAGCAGAAGAACTCAAACAAATTCTCGAACACGGTGTAGCAGCAACTACAGATACTTCAACTCCTGGTCAGTTTCCACAGGTGGGAGGTCTTACTTTCAGTTTTGATGCCACTCAACAAGCCATCGAATTTAATGAAGATGTTACAGCTATTGAAACAGATGGAGAGCGCATCAGGAGTCTGGCAATTACAGATGAAAATGGAGCGATCGCCGATGTTGTAGTTCGCGATGGAGAAATAGTTGGAAACCCAGACCGAGAAATTCGCCTGGTGACTCTCAACTTCCTTGCAGGTGGAGGCGATAATTATCCTTTCCCACTATTTGGCGAAAATTCAGTTGAGTTGGTAAATGAACCTCTTCCAACAGGTGCAACTAACAACGCTAGCTTCACTGATAACGGTTCTGAACAAGATGCACTAGCTGAGTTTCTGTCAGAAAACTTCCCCATTGGTGGTACAACTTTTCGCAGGACAGACGTTGGTCTAGAGCAAGACAGAAGGATTCAAAATTTGTCTGAGCGTCAGGATACAGTCTTAACTATTCGAGGTGGTCGTACTAACGATCGCCTCGTTGGTACTGCTGATGAGGATACTATCGCTGGTGGTCGCGGTAATGACGTAATGTTTGGTCGTGGTAATGACGATATATTAAATGGTGGTCGTGGTGCCGATCGCTTATTGGGTGGTGCTGGTGACGATATTCTCAGGGGAGGTCCGGGACGCGATCGCCTCAATAGTGGTCCTGGAGACGACGTGATGATTGGCGGTGCTAGCATTGACCGTTTTATCTTTAACACAAATCGAGCTTATAGTCAAGATGATTTAGGTCAGGATACCATTACTGATTTTGATGTGGAGCGGGATATTATTCTCCTAGACAGAACAACTTTCACTGCTATTCCTGGAGATGCAGCTAATTTTAACGAAATATTTGGTACTGTCACCAGTGATGCTGATGCTGCTATTAACGATGTGGCGATCGTTTACAATACCAATAATGGTAATCTATTCTATAACCAGAATGGTAATGGTGCAGGGTTAGGTACTGGCGGTTTATTCGTCACTCTGGATGCTGGACTTACACTTGACGCTGATAATTTTGTGTTTAGAGGGTAGGTTGTAGCTTCAGTACATAATAAAAATCAACCCGTAGGGGTGGGTTCATCAGTTAATTGTGATACCCAACAACAAATCATATAAACCCACCCCAAAACATCATCAAAATTAATGGTAAAACCTGCCCCTACAATTTTATTGATTCGACAGGGAAATGTTTTTGAAGGGTTGCTCAAAATACCCGTTACAAAAATAACTTTTGACTTATGACTTATGACTTCTGGCTTCGCTCAAGGCCACATAACAATATTTCTCCTTTATAAAATAGATATTGCCACTTTTCATCTTTATTTTTATCTCTACAAATCAATTAATTTTCCTCTCCTCAAAAAAAAGCTTTCGGGATTCATTTAAGTGATTTCACTTAACCACTACAAAAAAGTAAGCCATTTAACGTATATTTAGATAATTCTCATCAGTATTATCACATCACTATTTTATTAATTTTATTGTAATAATAATAAATCTGTGAAAATACATATTTATATTATTTTGGTAAATAT
>NZ_LGSU01000872.1 GCF_002260545.1 Hydrocoleum sp. CS-953
TTTTATTATTAAAAAAACTAGGTTTTATTGCCTTAATACCTGTATGTTTAACTATATTTTTTGAGTATCCTTCTTTCTCAAAAAACTATACTCAAAATCAAAAATTTTTATCAAATAACAATTACATATTGAAACTTAACAAACCTCAGTCTGTTAAACATCAAAATCAATATTCCAATACATCTATTAGAAACGGAATAGAAGTATCTGAAGATGGCTGTATCATCAAAAATTTAACATTGAGAAATGGCATGAATCTCAAAATCAAACAAAACTGTAATTAGGGCGAGGTGAATAAATATAAAACTCATATAGTAATTCCCATGCTGGTGAGGTACAAAATTCTAGGTTTTAGGGAACAGGTATGGAGGGAATAGGTATGGAGGGAATCAGGAATCAAGAATAGAAAAGAAATTAAAGATAGGTATACCTCATAAGCTGGAGAAACGCTATATATATCACAGTTTTAATACTATTGATTATAGATTAATGCTTAATTTCAAAACAACTTGATCGTTCCATAACTTGCTTGAACATCATAAATCCTATTCAGCAAAGCTATGAATTTATTGATAACTATCAAAGAGCTTTTTGACAAAGATTATACATCTCAATCATGGTAAGCATTTCCTACGGAATGCTGCGCAAACATCCGTAAGCTATTAGCTAGCCTCCTAGGTCGGAACTACGTTAACAGCTATGAATTTTGGCGAAGGTAAAAGCAACCTTTGAAATTGAGAAAGAATCAAAATTTACTGCAAAATTACCCTTTCCCAACTTAGAAGTAATTAGGGCTGGCTGATTAAATTTCAAAGTATTTACAGATAAAGGTTGGAGCCTTTTTAGGTTGCTAAAAATACCAGATTTTGAGCTGCTTAATGCACGGTTCCCGAAAAATCAAAAAGGNACAGTTATCTCTATCATTGTAAGCATTTCCTACGGAATGCTGCGCAAACATCCGTAAGCTATTAGCTAGCCTCCTAGGTCGGAACTACGTTAACAGCTATGAATTTTGGCGAAGGTAAAAGCAACCTTTGAAATTGAGAAAGAATCAAAATTTACTGCAAAATTACCCTTTCCCAACTTAGAAGTAATTAGGGCTGGCTGATTAAATTTCAAAGTATTTACAGATAAAGGTTGGAGCCTTTTTAGGTTGCTAAAAATACCAGATTTTGAGCTGCTTAATGCACGGTTCCCGAAAAATCAAAAAGGAGCGTATTTTCAGCAATAGTTGGGAAAAAAATTACTCCCCCACCCCCCTACTCCCCTACTCCTTAAGAAAGACTTTTTCAGCCAACCTTAATTGTCGTAACAAAACAGGGAAGAAAAAACTAAAAAACTGGATTTATAAATGTATCGACTGTAGTTATGAAAACTCAATAAATATTCCTCCAGTAAAATAATTCCAATACCAATTTCCCAAAATATTATTACATTAGTTTAAGTTAGATAGGAGACGAAACCCTTCAGATTGGCAACGTAATAGTGTAGGGTTTTTAATAGATACGCATCATTACAACTAAAAATTTCTCTATCTATCCATGCTCTAATAATGCTATTACGGACAAATCTATCAGTTCTAATGGATGAATCTAGTTAATTAGACTCGTATCTTGTGCCCTACAACTTCATTTTATACACTTGCATAAAAGAGTTTATCCTTGAGTATTAGACATCTCCAGAAAATAAATAAACCTTTGAGTTAGATCGGCTAAAGAAAGAAAAAGTCACCATAAAAAATCCATTTTCATGCCTTTTTCGTGAAAATATTTTGCCTGTTACCCGTTCCCCGTTCCCTGTTCCCTGTTCCCTACTCCTCCAAAAAATCTATATCTTTTTCACCATAGGTCTATTACGATTGAGAGTATAATAGNAGTATTAGACATCTCCAGAAAATAAATAAACCTTTGAGTTAGATCGGCTAAAGAAAGAAAAAGTCACCATAAAAAATCCATTTTCATGCCTTTTTCGTGAAAATATTTTGCCTGTTACCCGTTCCCCGTTCCCTGTTCCCTGTTCCCTACTCCTCCAAAAAATCTATATCTTTTTCACCATAGGTCTATTACGATTGAGAGTATAATAGATAACTAGCTATATATCCAACTGTTTATTATTAGAAAGTCGCCCGCTTATAGGCGAAGTTTCAGACCAAATTAATTGGTAACTATGACCAAAAAATAGGATATTAAGCTTTCCCTTTAAAAGGATGAAAAGCGGACGTTTAGCTAACCCACAACTTTCCTATCGGAATGCTAGCGCAAATGGACTTCGGCTGTCGCCGATATTACGGAGCATGGCCTTAGCAGGAATTACGCAAAGGTAATATTTATAGAGTTTAAAAACTATTTCGCAATAGTTTTGAGCGCTACATTACATATAGCGTCTCTGCGTAACTCCTATTTAGATTCCCGCTTTTACATAGCCACTCCGCGACTTGAATTGCCGAGCGACATGAAAAACGCGCGTTGTGCGGAATGCTAAACGCCATATCCAATTCACCAAGAGAAAGTAAACATAACTATTTCAAGCCTCTGACTTCAGCCAGAGGAACTGATAAATGATAACTGATAACTGAAATGACACAAACACCACCACCTCGTCCCCCTGCTCCACCACCGCCAGGAGGCCGTGGTTTACCACCTCGTCCACCTGCTCCCCCCTCTCCTTCAGGAGCAAGAAAAGCACCAACAGCTCCTCCAAGACCTTCTAATCCTCCACCAGCATCAGCTCCAGTTCCTCAACAAACGATTCCTCCCACAGAAACTGCATCAGCCCAACCACCAACTCCTTCAGGTNCACCTGCTCCCCCCTCTCCTTCAGGAGCAAGAAAAGCACCAACAGCTCCTCCAAGACCTTCTAATCCTCCACCAGCATCAGCTCCAGTTCCTCAACAAACGATTCCTCCCACAGAAACTGCATCAGCCCAACCACCAACTCCTTCAGGTCCAGAACTTGCACCCGGACAAGTACCATTAACAGAAATTGTCCGGCGGGCTGAACAAGAAGGAATTTCAGATATTCACCTGGGTGTAAACGAAATACCAAGGTTCCGCAAGCGTGGCGACCTAGTACCACTTGAATATCCAGAGACCGACTTAGGCACTTTTATGAGTTGGCTACGGGAAATTATGAAGGATGAAGAAATTCGGGCATTCCAAGAAAATCTAGACTTTGACGGTGCGGCTGACCTAGGTTTTGTCCGAATACGGATTAGTTTGTTTGATTCTCTTGCTGGCCCAGCAATGGTATTACGACTCATTGGTGCGACAATTCTCAAGATGGATCAACTCAGGTTGCCAGAAGTTTTTAAGAAAGTTTGCCACTACCATAAAGGATTACTTTTGGTAACAGGGCCAACAGGTTCTGGTAAATCCACTACCATGGCAGCGATGATTGATTTTATGAATGATANCGAATACGGATTAGTTTGTTTGATTCTCTTGCTGGCCCAGCAATGGTATTACGACTCATTGGTGCGACAATTCTCAAGATGGATCAACTCAGGTTGCCAGAAGTTTTTAAGAAAGTTTGCCACTACCATAAAGGATTACTTTTGGTAACAGGGCCAACAGGTTCTGGTAAATCCACTACCATGGCAGCGATGATTGATTTTATGAATGATACTTTTCCTTATCACATCATCACTATTGAAGACCCTGTAGAATTTGTCCATGAAAGCCGAAAATGTTTGATTAAGCACCGGGAGGTAGGTAGACATACTCTGAAATTCTTTAACGCTCTCAAAGGCGCCCTCCGTCAAGACCCCGACATGATGTTAGTGGGGGAAATTCGGGATAAGGAAACGGTGGGAATTGCTATTAAAGCAGCATCCACAGGACACTTAGTAATGGGAACTTTGCACACTAACAGTGCAGTTAAAACCATCACTCGTATTCTTGATATGTTTTCTGCTGAAGAACAACCAGCAATTAAATTGGCTATTTCCGAAATTATGGTAGCCATTATTGCTCAGTTACTTTGTAAGACTACCGATGGTAAACGGGCAGCTTTCCATGACATCTTAATTAATACTGATGTAATTAAGGAATATATTCTCAAAGACCAGTATGAAGATATTAACCAAATTATGCTCAAAGATACTTATGAAGGTATGACTACCATGAATAGGTCTTTATACGATCTTTACCAAGAAGGTAGAATCACTGAAGAAATAGCAATTAATCAGTCACCTTCTCCAAACGAAATGGCTCAAATGCTACGGGGCAGAATTTAAAAAGATTATTAAATTTTCAATTTCAACTTTTCCAGAGCAACTAAAGTGTAAATTGACAATATAAGCTAAATAATTAGGGTTTGCTGAAAAAGTATGAGTTGTAGGAGTAGGAATCAGGAGTCAGGAGTCAGGATAAATGGGTATGGGAGCGAGGAGGTCTCGGAAGAATCATCCCTTGATTTTTCTGCCTCGCGTCAGCCTAAAATCATAACTTTATTAGGCTTTTTAGACCGAAAACCTTGTACCTTATATTCTGCACGACAAAATATAGTATCAAGAATAGGAGACAGGAGACAGGAGACAATTATAGTGGTCAATAGGAGTAAGTAATTGAGTATTTATGCTTAATATTTTCCTGAGAATCTGACTCCTGAGAAAGGTCAATGAATAGGATACATATAGTATAAATACTTACCAGGTTACCGTTTTTTATACTACTTTTAATGTTACAACTTAAGGTGCGGAATGTGGGTTGTACTTTTTCAGAACTGAAAAAGCCTAAAGCCTTTATCTGTAAGTGCTTTGAGATTTATTCAGCAAGCCCTAATTAGGAAAATTTGGACACGCCCTAGCTCAAACTAGATAGAAAGTATAGATTTAGTGGTAAACGAGTGAAAAGAGGACTTTATAAAGCTTCAAATGGTGTCAAATACAATGCTGATGTCAATGGAAGTTTAAACACCGATACGAAAAGCAGTCCCAAACGCTTTTAGCAATGGGATAGAGGGTGTTGTAGTTCACCCCGTTAAGGTAACACTTAATTAAAACTAAGTCAAGGAATATTTTTCTATAGATTTAGTAACTATAATGCACAGCATCAAAAGCTACAGTGCNAGATTTAGTGGTAAACGAGTGAAAAGAGGACTTTATAAAGCTTCAAATGGTGTCAAATACAATGCTGATGTCAATGGAAGTTTA
>NZ_LGSU01000873.1 GCF_002260545.1 Hydrocoleum sp. CS-953
CAGAATATGGAAGGATTTTGATTTATCTTAATCGTTCTGAAATATCTCATAAATCATTCCTAATTGCTATACCAGTAATTATTGTAGGGAAGTTTAATCGAAACTCCCTACTTTGGTCTACTGAAATTCAAACTGCTAAAGTTGCTTAATCAGTCTTGACAAGATAGAAGTCTTATCTGATAACAAAATTATCCGCCGTGATAGTTAGGTTATCACTGAGAGTGGCAAACTGACCGCCATCTCCAAAATCATTCCCACTACCATTAGCATTATAGAATAAAGCACCATTAGTAGAATTATAAACAATAATAGCGTCACTGGTAGCAGCATCACCATTACTTTCTACGATAGCAAACTCATCCCCAATATTTCCACCAGAAGCAGTGGTAATTTCTGTGAAAGTCGTCAAGTCAAGCAGAATCAAATCTAAGTCTGGGTTGAAGTCTGTAATTTCATCTATCCCTAAGTCCGCTTGACTAAATTCACTATTAGCAGCAAAAATAAAGCGGTCAATACTCGCCCCACCAGTCAGGGTATCATCACCCGCACCACCATTCAGGCGATCGCGACCTTGACCACCAGTGAGAATATCTTCCCCATTACCTCCTAACATCCGATCATTACCCAAACGACCAATTAAGGTATCATCTCCATTACCGCCAAAAATAGTATCGTTTTCCAAACCACCATTCACACGGTCATTACCATTTCCACCACTAACACGGTCATCACCACGGTTGCCATTAATCTCATCGTTGCCAGCACCACCATTAATAGTATCGCTACCACCCAGACCACTGAGAGTATCATTACCACCTAGACCATCAATATTGTCGTTACCAGTACCACCACTCAGGTTATCAGCTCCTGGAGTTCCTGTGATAGTTTGGTTTGGGGTAAATTCATAAACAGTAGTAGTACCACTAATTTCATTACCAACTACTAATAACGGTTCTCCATTCGGACTATCTTCTGCGGAGATAAACGCAAAACCTTCCGGTCCTAAATCTCCTGCTGCTTCAAGTTGTTCTGGGGTTGGATCAGGGTCTCCATCTGCATCAGTATCAAATTCAACGGAGAAGTCACGGTTATTAAAATATTCCACAAACCTTGGTTCATTGGGCTCACTAACATCATACACCATGATTCCCCCTGTGCGTTCTAGACCAATAAAAGCATAGGGTGTACCGTCTACAACTCCTGTAGCTATGGCTTCAGGTTCAGGACCAAAGTTATCGCTCCGAGTATCAAAAGTATTTTCGTCCCGGTCAGAATTGAAGTTATCTGGTATTTGTTCTGCAGTAATTTTTTCAAAAGCATCGCCACTGTTGAAAACCCTGTTACCAGCACTATCCCAAACACTGAAAGAGCGACCACCAGGAGTAAAAATTTGGTCAAAGTCGCCATCACCATCAATATCCCCTTCTGTGGTTGTCACTGTCAGACGACCTAGAGCATCCTCCTCCTTAAGTTCATCAACATCAAAAACATCGGGATCGAGTAGAAATTCGGGATCTTCTACCCGCGCTTCTTCATCAAAATTATCAAAACCTCTGACATCTCCTTCATCTGCTGTGACATAATAGGTCTCACCCTCTATATCAAAGGAGGCAATACTATCTGGTTGCAATAACCCAAAAACAGGCCAGTTGTTGAAATTAATCCCACCATCTTGATCGCTAGGATCGATTTCATTAGTTAGTGTTGAGAAATCAATTACACCTAGAACTACTGGTACTGGTTCGGGACTGAGAGGAACGCTACCATCACCATCAATTTGTTCATTTAGGAGACTGAAGTCATTATCATTGAGTACCGCTAACCTTCCATCTGGTAGTAATGATAGACCTTCTACTTTGTCTCCAGCAATATAACCAATAGAGGGTAGGTTAGTTACTTTAACTTTATTAACTGCTTGAATACCTAATCCTGCTAAATCATCTGCAGTTTGTTGTTCTAGGGTTTGACCGTCTGGTAAACTTGGCGCACCATCAGCAAGTAAATTAGTTGCACCTGTGAGGTCTATTTCAAAGATAAATTTTTTGCCTGTCTCAGTAACAGAGGAGTCTCTTTCTATAACAAAGAATTTACCAGTTTCTGGATCGTAGACAGCATCTCCCATTTTATCAACTAATTGACTAAGGTCATCCGGATCTAAAGTTGGTTTTTCTAAGAGATAGACATATTCTGCTACAGGTTCTCCAGTATTTGGGTCAATACCTAACATTCGGATGATACTAGAATTGTTAGAAGTGTTGCGATCGGGATTTTCTAGAGGTGTTTGAATAAAGCTGTAGAGAATACCTGCGTCTGTATCCAGAGCAACTGCTTGAAAACCACGGTTCCGGCGACGGTTTGAATATTCTGCTGGTAGGGTTTCTGTACCAAAAGTTCCTGCTGCTTCTCCTGCTAATGCTCCTGTTCCTTCAGGTACAAAACGGTTTATAAGTGAACCATCAGTATCAAAGTTGTAAATGGCGGGGCGATATTCATCTACAGTCCAGAAAGTGTCATCAGCCCTGTTGATGACAATACCTTCCATGTCTGCACCAAAGGGATCGTATTCTAGGAGGTTGCCAAAAAGGTCTACTGGTTCCTCGTCTACTACTGGAATATTAGGTAAACCTGTGATGGGAGTTGTACCGTCTTGTCTGGTTAGGAGAATTTGTTGAGTTATATCAATATCGCCACTGTCTTCATCTAATGTAAACCGAACAATTCTTGCTTGATAGTCTGGCAAAGCAAATGGTCTTTCATTACTGCCGTCACCGTCTACATCTGTGAGAGCGGCATTAGGTCCGCGGTCTGGTACGGTGACAAATTGTAGGTTGCCGTTTTCGTCTTCACCTTCAAGCCATAGTCCTGATAAACCACCCAGGAGAATTTCGTCACCTCCTTCTGTTGTAGCTAAAACTGGTAGGTCAGAAAATTCAAATTGTGTCAGGTTAGGAAGACCGCGACTGTAGTCTTTTACTCCCAATGGTAGAACATCTACAATTTCTTCATTGTTAATATCTACTACTGCTACGGCATTATTTTCTTGCAGAGTTACAAATGCTGTGGTGTCATCAGCAGAGACAGCGATAAATTCTGGTTCTAGGTCTTGAGCTGCATTTGACCCAGGTCCGTAGATCCGCACGCCACGGGAGCGTAATTCTTCTTCGCGACCAATAAAAGCAGTGAAGTCTGCGGTAGAGACATTTGCTTGAGTTAAATTGTTTATTCCACCAGAAATGTCAATAATACTAACGGAACCTTCTGGGTCATTACTGTAGTCATCGTTGGGTTCTCCTTCATTTGCCACTAACACCTTTGTCCCATCCGAGGTAAAGGTGAGCATATCTGGTAATGCACCCACCGTAACTTGATTGAGTACAGTGCCATCAGCATTAAAGAAGACAACTGAACCTGGGTCTTGTTTGACCTCAGCTTCAACTGCTACTGCTACAAGACCATTGTCATTAACTGCAACACTATTAGCACCTGCACCAAAAGGGGAAATATTTATCTGATTTATACGAGTCGGGTTGGTGGGGTCGCTAATGTCTAATACATCAATAGTGGCACTATTGGCATTGACAACAAACACTCTTTGTGTATTGCGGTCATAAGCTGTAATTTCAGCAGCACTTTCATCGAAAAGCCCTGTTTCAAAAGTACCTAATACTCGGAGTTTTGGGTCAGTCATTAATCTTCCTAGTTGTATATATGTTTAATGCACCGAAGGTATATTACCAGCTTATCTTTAAGAAAAGTTTAATTATCTAATTAAAAATAAAACTTGGTTTGTAAACATATAATCAAGGAATTGTCAACTACCATAGGCGATCGCCTGGTTAAGTAATTATTGCTCTGCTGATTAAATATAAAAGGATTGACAGATAAAAGTTTTAGCCTTTTTAGGTCTTGAAAAAGTACAAGGTTTTCGTTCTAAAGAGCTGCATAAAGTGAGGATTTTAGGTTGCATAAGGCAGAAAAATCACTCTTATAATTCTTCCTCCTGTCTCGTCTAAATTCCCCATTTCTCCTGACTTTCCCTCCTGGGAGGGGCGGGGGTGGGTTGACTCCTATCCTCACCCATAAGACTTTTGAGCGCAAACCCTAATTAATAATTGACCTTTTTCTCAAATTCGTGTTATCTAAATCACTATTTTTGTGGTTGATAATGATGACATTGGTCGCAATTTCCGTTTGGGTTAACTGCACAAAGCAAAAATGGAGAATGAGCGTTATAAATGCAGGTCGCTTTCCGGTCAGTAGTTTTGGCTAATAAATTTAATTTTTGTTGATGATATGCAATTAGTTTTCTGATATGACTATGAGATTGTAGTCTCATTCTTTCCATTCCTAAGTTTGTCATTTTTTAAATTTATTTTTATTGTTAATTTTCATACTTAAATATACCATAATAAAATATTAAACTGCTTGTCTATTTCAACTACATGAGATTTAAGGAACAAGTGGCTTTTACTGTTACTAATTATTTTTAGCTGTTCCCTAGATTAGATCAAGTACCTAAAAGCTTGTTAATGGCAAACTCCTCAATTGAATACCCAAACATAAATTTATCGGAAAATTGGAAATAATCAAGTTTATTTAACCACGACTTGTACCTTCTTTATAAGGAACAGGTGGATCTTCATTGGAGCGACTAACAAACTGATGAAAAATTTCTTCTGCCAATTCATCAAAATGTTTTACTTGGAGATTATTTTTCATTTTCATATTCGGCAATCCAATGATTAATACTATGAATAATGCCCATAGCACAAAATAAAATTTATGGTACATATAAATCACCTATGAATAATGAATAATTGATAATGGAAAGTGGATCTTCATTAATTGATAATTGATAATTGATAATTGATAATTACCTATCCCTAAAAGGGAGAGGATTGACACAAAGGGGGATGCATATTTATTTTTTTCCCCTTGAAAGGGGAGGCTTTAAACCTGAATGGTCTAATTATTTAATTGTTTAATTATTAATTATTTCGGTAAAAACTCTAATTATCAATTACTAAAAGTACAGTTATATGAATAGGTAAATTTTTTTTCGGCCGCCTTTTTGCCGAAATTGCTGAGTCTAACGCTAAAGCAGAAGCAGAGCAAACAGAAGCAGACTCTAAACGAGAGTCAGAAATTGCCAAAACTCAGG
>NZ_LGSU01000874.1 GCF_002260545.1 Hydrocoleum sp. CS-953
ATTCCTTATTTCAAGCCTCTGGGTTAAACCAGAGGTAATGTTTCGCTAAAGCAAAATAAAACTCATAAACAGACAAAACAACTAGAGAAAATAATTATGCTAAAAATTACTAAGGTTATCAGCATATTACTGCTATTTTGTCTATCATTGATACTGGTAATATTTATCATTCCTACAACCAGAGCTTCAACAGTAAATATTTTACAAAAACCACAACTAATTAGTAATGCGGAAATAACAGATGATACTGATGAAGAATTGCCTGATGGGTATGAAAAACTAGAAGGAATGTTTACCCTTTATCGAAACCAAGAAACAGGTCAAACATTAATGGAAATTCAACCAGAACAACTGAATAAAAATTTCCTATGTGTGATTACTTTAGAATCAGGTATTGGTGAAGCTGGTTTAATTAGTGGCATACCAATGAAAGATTTTGTATTCCAGTTACGGAAACAACAAGATAATATTCAATTTGTACTGCCAAATCTCAATTTTAGAACTAACGAATTAGACCCACAAGCTCGTTCAATAAAACGTTCTTTTAGTGATTCAGTTTTATATTCTCTACCCATCGAAGAAACTCATCCTGAAAGGCAAACCATGCTAATTGATTTAGAAAATTTATTGCTAGGGGATTTAAACTTACCATCATTAGAAGAATACTTACCTTATGATTACTCAATAGACGAGACAAAATCTTATATTAGTGATGCTAAAGTATTTCCTTTAAATATAGAACTAGAGTCAGTTTATGGTATCCTAAATGAAGACTACCCAGAATATTTAGAATCCGTACCAGATAGTCGTGCTTTTAATCTCAGAGTTCGCTACAGTTTTTCAGAATTACCAATAAATAATGGTTATATTCCTCGACTTGCAGATGAAAGAGTAGGTTATGATATTAGTGCTTATCAAGATATTTCTGACAATAATCATCGCCAACCCTTTGTCCGTTATATTCAGAGATGGAATCTGGAAAAACAAATTCCCAGCGCACCTTTATCACCACCCCTAGAACCAATAACTTTCTGGATAGAAAATACAGTTCCAATCGAATATCGGGATGCCATTCGAGAAGGAATATTAATGTGGAATAAAGCTTTTGAAAAAGCCGGATTTGTTAATGCTATTCAAGCCAAACAAATGCCAGATAATGCTAGTTGGGACCCAGCAGATGTTCGTTACAATACAATTCGTTGGTCTACTACTTTTGAATCTTGGTTTGAAGGCTTTGGACCTTCTCGTTTTAATCCATTAACAGGGCAAATTTTAGATGCAGATATTATCCTAGATGCAGGAATTATTAGGAATATTAAATATGGTAAAATAGGCAGTCTGGTTTTACAAAATCAATCTTTGGCTAAGGCTTTTAAAACTAAAGATGGCAAAAGTTATAATCCCTGTGTTTTAGATATGTATTCTCGTTATTCAGATAATCTAGAAACTGAGGCAGAAGCAAATATTTCCCACAAAAATAACGATATAGAATCTATAATTCCTCAATCCCTACAAGCAAAATATTTATATTCTCGGAAGTCATTATTATCAAACTCCCACTCATCAGAACATCTTTGTTTTGGTTGGAACTCATCTCAACAGTTAGCAGTGGGAGCAATAGGGATGGATGTTTTGCAAAACGTCAGACCTTACAGTACAGAAATGGAAAAGTATGTCAATCAATACTTAAAATATCTTACTGCTCATGAAGTCGGACATACTCTTGGTCTCAGACATAACTTTCATGGTAGCACTATGTTGGAACCAGAACAGTTGAATGATATTAGCATTACTCGCACAAAAGGGTTAGTTGCATCTATCATGGATTATGTACCAGTCAACCTCGCGCCACAGGGAACAACACAAGGAGATTATTTTCCAGTTGTAGTCGGTCCTTATGATGAGTGGGCGATTGAATATGGTTACAAACCTAGTGGAATAGCTAGTTATATTGGTGAAAAAGCATTTTTACAAGACATTGCGAGTCGAGCAGTACAACCAGAACTATCTTATGCAACGGATGAAGATTCTTATGATATTCTCGATCCAGCAGCAAACACTTATGACCTCAGTAGCAATACATTAATTTATGCTCAATGGCAGTTAGATAACGCTCGGACGATTTGGAAAAGTTTAGAAAAGCGCGTTCCCAGAAGTGATGAAAGTTATAGCGATATTAGAGTAATGTTTAATACGCTCTTCTCTTATTATTTCTGGCAAATATATGATGCTACTTTGTATGTGGGGGGTCAGTCGTTTAACCGAGAAAGTATAAAATACGCTAATGGTAGATTGCCGTTTGAAGCAATACCTGTAGAAAAACAACGTCAAGCATTAGAAATATTGGATAAATATGTTTTTAGTGAGGAGGCGTTTCAGTTCTCACCAGATTTGTTGAATAAGTTAGCACCCTCACGTTGGTTACATTGGGGAAGTCCTGTTGTAGTGTTTCCTTTAGATTATCCAATTCAAGATCGGATTTTATTGCGACAACGGGGAATTTTACGATCGCTCCTTTCTGATACTCGTCTCACTCGTCTACGAGATTTGGAATTGAAAACAACGCCAGATAATGTTTTGAAATTACCAGAACTTTTTGATAATCTGCAAAATACTATTTGGAGTGAAGTTGTACAATCAACTGGGGGTGCAGTTGAGATATCTGGTATGCGTCGTTCCCTCCAACGAGAACATCTGAAGCTGTTAATTTCAATGGTATTGCGTAATCGTAGGGTACCTGAAGATGCTCGAAGTTTGGCTTGGTATGAACTGCGACAACTGGATAAAGATTTGCAGAAGATGATAAAAAAACGGGGTAAGAAAATGGATGATTATACTAGGGCGCATTTAGAAGAAACACGCGATCGGATTCTGAAAACTTTGAATGCACAGTTGGAGTCGAATTAGAAATTCAAAAGTCAAAAGTCAAAAGTCAAAAGTAAGATTTTATGAGATAATATAACTGATAACAAGGAAAATACAGATGTCCCTTTACGCCCTTTAGTTTGGATGGGAAACTCTCGTAAAAATATCCGTGAGTTTCCGAGTGAAGTTCGTTTATCGGTAGGTTTGCACTGCAATTAGTGCAAGCTGGAGAAACACCTTTAGAAGCCAAGCCTTTCAAGGAAGTTGGAAGTGGAGTGTATGAAATCGTTAAACGTTATGATAGTGATACTTATAGAGCAGTTTATGCTGTAAAAATAGGAGAAACAGTTTATGTTCTTCATGCTTTTCAAAAGAAATCAAAGAAAGGGGTTAAAACCCCACAGTCTGACATTGACTTGATTAAACAACGTTATAAAGATGCAGTAATAAAGGAGAAACAAAAATGATGCAGGAGGAAATTTTTGAAGAAAGTAGTGGTAATGTATTTGCCGATCTCGGTTGTGATGATGCAGACGAACTTTTTACAAGAGGAAAAATAGGTATTCAAGTAATACGTTTGTTGAAACAACGCCATCTTAAACAGGGTGAAATTAGTGAAATTTTAGGTATTTCTCCACCAGAAGTATCTCATTTGATGAATGGGGCATTTCAAAGGTTTAGTGAAGAGAAACTACTTAATTTTCTGAAAAAACTTGATATATAAATTACTTTACACCTTCGTTCTCGTAATAGAGAAAATCAAGATATTGAGACATCAATCACTCTTTGATACTTGAAATTAAACTTAGTTAAAACTTGCTCTATGAATAGACGCTCTTTTCTTCAATTAATGGCAACAACATCAGGTTTGATTTTCTCAAAAAAAAGTTTTGCCACCTTTTCCACAGCTAATTCTCAATTATCAAATAAAATCTCATCTTCTATGCTATCAAATTCTTCATTTTTTATGCCCGATGAAACTGAACCTCATTTATGTACTTGGATGGCTTTTAGTGCTAGTGCAGATATTTGGGGAAGCAAATATAGTTCTGGAGTACAAGATAATCTCGCCAGAATTGCTAAAGCTATTGTCAAATATGAACCTGTGAAAATGTTAGTGCGAGAAGAAGACTATAAGGTAGCTGTAGCTAAATGTGGTACTGATGTAGAATTGATTGTTTTCCCCATAGATGACCTATGGATGCGGGATACAGGTTGCGTTTTTGTTATCAATAATGCTGGTCAGAAAGCAGGTATTGATGGTAATTTTAATGGTTGGGGAAACAAACAGTATCACGATCGCGATGCTAAAGTAGCTCGGTTTGTGGCAAAACAGTCTGGAGTACCATTAATTAATACAGACCTTGTATTTGAGGGTGGAGGTATTGAAGTTGATGGTAATGGTACGGCGATCGTGACTGAAAGTTGTATTATTAATAATAATCGTAATCCTGGTTGGAGTAAAGCTGACTGTGAAGAGGAATTGAAGTATTTATTGGGGCTGCGTAAAATTATTTGGCTGCCAGGTATTAGAGGTTATGATATTACCGATGGTCATACAGATTTTTATGCGCGTTTTGCTGGCCCTGGTGTTGTTGTTGCTGGATACGATCCAGACCCAAACTCTTTTGATCATCCTGTTACCAAAAAACATCTAGAAATTCTACGCTCGGCAACGGATGCGGATGGGAATAAATTAGAAGTTGTGGTACTTGAGGGTCCGACAAAAATCCGATCAGGATACGAAAGCGATGATGATTTTGCAGCAGGATATATTAATTTTTACGTTCTTAATGGTGCGGTTATTGCTCCAGAATTTGGCGATCGTCAGGCAGATCGACGTGCAAAGGAAACTTTAGCGGAACTTTTTCCGGGTCGAGATATTGTACAAATTAATATTGATGAAATTGCTGCCGGAGGTGGTGGAATACATTGTACGACTCAGCAGGAACCAAAGTAAAGTCAAAAGTCAAAAGTCAAAAGTTAAAAGTAATCTCACCAGAGAGTTGAGTCCAGTAGGGTGCTTTAGGGGCTGACTACAAACTACGGTTAAACTGTCAAATATTACCTTGCGCCGTAACGTATCGTATATTTTCATCTTTTGTGCAACACAGCTATTTGGTATCAATACCCGCGATTAAATTTTTTAACCAGGAGTTATACCAATTCCCAAAAGTAATGCTATACTTGGACAAGACTTCAGTTATTAAGTAATTAAACTAAGGTAATTACTTTTTTGTTAGAAAAGAGCACTCTTTTGCATTAATTCTTCTTGTTTTTACTTCTCCCCCACTCCCCTACTC
>NZ_LGSU01000875.1 GCF_002260545.1 Hydrocoleum sp. CS-953
ATTTAGAATTTAGAATTACCTCTCCTTGAAAAGAAGAGGATTGACGAACAGGAAAATTTTTATTTATTATCCCCTATCCAAGGGGAGGCGCATACCCACAATATTTCGGTAATTATCAATTATCAATTATCAATTAATGAACCCTTTTTCCTTCTTATGTAGAGACGTTGCATGCAACGTCGCTACCTTATGTAAGAAACATTTATCAAATTAGTATTAGACTGAAAACCAGGCACTTTTTTCAAACTCAAAAAGGCTAAAAACTTTATTATTATTTATTATTAATTGTTTGAGATTTAATCAGCAAGTCCTAGTTAAGAAAATTCTTGTGCCTAACTACTCCCTGATTATGCTACGATATATACTGTTTCATCTTCCACTAGCTACTTGGTAGTCTTGTAGCAGTAGTGTTTCGAGTTGGTGTAACTCTCTTTGTATTAAGAGGGATATAGCAAAAGTCGCTACTTGTTTACCACTACCAGCTCTTTTTTCTGAGCTAATGGAATTTGTCCTAATGCAGTAAAAGTGCCATAAATTTCTACCCCTCTTCTCTCTATTCATTTAGCAGAGCTACGAGTAATTGATGGGAACTTAACCTGCTCCATGTAATACCAATTCACTTTAAAGATGTCACAAATAATTTCAAACTTTATAGATGTTAAATTATTTGCTGAAATTACTTTAACGNTTGGTGTAACTCTCTTTGTATTAAGAGGGATATAGCAAAAGTCGCTACTTGTTTACCACACCAGCTCTTTTTTCTGAGCTAATGGAATTTGTCCTAATGCAGTAAAAGTGCCATAAATTTCTACCCCTCTTCTCTCTATTCATTTAGCAGAGCTACGAGTAATTGATGGGAACTTAACCTGCTCCATGTAATACCAATTCACTTTAAAGATGTCACAAATAATTTCAAACTTTATAGATGTTAAATTATTTGCTGAAATTACTTTAACGTCAGAGTTTTGAGCCGATAGAATATTATTTTGACTTTTGACTTTTGACTTCCGTGAAACGGTATAGCTTGTGTAAAGATGAAATATCGGTCATAATAGATAAACTGAAAAATTTAGTGCAATCAAACACTGTTCTCCCTCAAGCAACTGACAAAAACTCAACTCCCTCAAAAATAGAGTTACCCTTTACTCTCCAAGAGGTGAAGGCAGCTATTCCCCCCCACTGTTTTGAACCTTCCCTGTGGAGGTCTCTGAGCTATTTCTTTCTAGATATTGGCATTATCGCAGGTCTATATGCTATTGCCTACAATTTAGATTCATGGTTCTTTTTCCCCATTTTCTGGTTAATGCAAGGAACCATGTTTTGGGCTTTATTTGTAGTCGGGCATGACTGCGGTCATGGTTCCTTCTCCAAATCCAAATGGGTGAATAATTTAATAGGGCATCTATCTCATACTCCTATTCTCGTTCCCTACCACGGTTGGCGCATCAGCCACAGAACTCACCACGCCAATACCGGAAATATTGACACTGATGAAAGTTGGTATCCAGTGACTGAGAGTAATTACAATAATATGTCTTGGCCTGAAAAGATAGGTCGCTTTTATATAGTATTATTAGCCTATCCATTCTATTTATTTAGGCGATCGCCAAATCGTGCAGGCTCCCATTTCATGCCCGATAGTCCATTATTCCGTCCTAATGAAAAATGGGATGTTTTAACCAGTTCAGCTCTCTGGATGTTAATGGTAGGTTTTCTTGGTTTCCTGACCTATCAATTTGGTTGGGTTTTTCTAGTAAAATATTACCTGGTTCCTTATGTAATATTTGTGATGTGGCTAGATTTAGTCACCTTCCTACACCACACAGAACCGGATATTCCTTGGTATCGTGGAGATGATTGGTATTTTCTCAAAGGTGCATTATCAAGTATCGACCGCGACTATGGTTTTATCAACTCCATTCATCACGACATTGGTACTCACGTCGCTCATCACATCTTTTTGAGTATGCCTCATTATCATTTGAAAACAGCAACAGAGGCAATTAAACCTATCCTGGGTGAATATTATCGTAAGTCAAGCGAACCAATATGGAAGAGTTTCATTAATTCTTACTTAGCTTGTCATTTTGTTTCAGATACAGGTTCTCCAGTATATTATCAATCAGGTTGGAAGAAACCTTCAAACTAATTATATCACGGTAGAGATGTTCTTTTGAACATCTCTATTGATTTGGATAATTTTGGCAAAAGTTTCAATATTTATATGAAAACTGACTATCCAGGACATGACCGTGCTTACCAAAGGCGACAAAATAATCCAGAGTATGCAGGTTGGATGAAACATGAAGAATTGGAAGAAGACTGGCAACTCAGTTGGCAACCATTGATGCAAAAACCAGCATTTCCCAAACAGGGGAAATTACTGGAATTGGGTTGTGGGGCAGGAAATATCAGTATTTATTTTGCACAAGCAGGATATGATGTTACAGGTGTTGATATTGCTCCTACTGCAATTAATTGGGCGATTCAAAATGCAGCGAAGGCTAATGTTAATGTTAACTTTATTCAGGGTGATGTCCTCAAATTAACTGAAATTCCTGATGCCTCTTTTGATCTTGCTTTAGATGGTCGTTGTTTACATTGTATCATTGGTGCGATCGCCTTCTATTTCTCCAGACAGCTCATCGTATTCTGAGACCAGGTGGTATTCTGATAATCAATACGATGTGTAATTANCTGGAATTGGGTTGTGGGGCAGGAAATATCAGTATTTATTTTGCACAAGCAGGATATGATGTTACAGGTGTTGATATTGCTCCTACTGCAATTAATTGGGCGATTCAAAATGCAGCGAAGGCTAATGTTAATGTTAACTTTATTCAGGGTGATGTCCTCAAATTAACTGAAATTCCTGATGCCTCTTTTGATCTTGCTTTAGATGGTCGTTGTTTACATTGTATCATTGGTAGCGATCGCCTTCTATTTCTCCAGACAGCTCATCGTATTCTGAGACCAGGTGGTATTCTGATAATCAATACGATGTGTAATTACATTCTCACAACAACTAAGTTTCATAATTTTGATCCTCAAACACGCTGTACTATTTATAATGGTATAGCTACTCGCTACATTGGTTATTCTAATGATATTTTGCAAGAGATTATTGAAGCAAAATTTCTAGTTTTGAATGCAGAATTTTTGTCTCCCAGACATGATGAAGGAGGAGAACTACAAGTAATTGCCGAAAAAAGATAGAATTTATTACCGAATAATTAATAATCAATAGTTAATAATTAACAATTAAACAATTCATATTTAAAGCCTCCGCGTTAAGAAAATAATATCAAAAACTTTCTTTATGTGTTAATCTCATTTTTTCAACAAGGAGTAATTATTAATTATTAAGCATTGCTGAATAAAGGTATGAAAATAAAAATTCAACAATCTCAAATATTTGTTATTCAATAGTTTAGCAATTACCAAAAAATACGAATTATACCCAAAATCAGCAATGCCAATTATTAATTGTTAATTATTAATTATAGCTGCCTTCAAACTCTGACAAAACTGCCCGATCGCCTCCAAACCCTCATCCGGAGTTCCCTCAGCCAACCGCTTCACCACCGCACTACCAACAATAACCGCATCACTCCCCCACTTTTTTACCTGCAAAGCGTGTTCCGGTTGAGAAATACCAAAACCCACACCAATAGGTTTATCAGTCACCCCCCGCATTTGTGCCAACAAATCTTGCACCCCCGTCTGTACTTGAGTGCGCATTCCCGTAACCCCAGTCACACTCACAAGATAAATAAATCCTTGAGACTGACGAGCGATCGCCTCTATTCTCTCTTTTGGACTAGTAGGAGCTACCAATAAAGTCAACTCTATGCCAATATCCTTTGCTGGTTTCAACAAAATATCTGCCTCCTCCAACGGCAAGTCTGGCACAACCAAACCCCTAGCACCCACATCATAAATTTTTTTTAGGAAGTTCTCTACCCCTCGGTACAAAATAGGATTGTAATAAGTAAATAGAATTATTGGCGATCGCAACCTCGGACTAACCGTTTGTACTACCTCCAACACCGACTCCAAAGTTGTCCCGCGACTCAAAGAACGAGTAGCAGCAGCCTGAATTACTGGGCCATCAGCCAGAGGGTCAGAATAGGGCACACCCAACTCTATCAAATCTGCCCCACTACTATCCAATNCGGTACAAAATAGGATTGTAATAAGTAAATAGAATTATTGGCGATCGCAACCTCGGACTAACCGTTTGTACTACCTCCAACACCGACTCCAAAGTTGTCCCGCGACTCAAAGAACGAGTAGCAGCAGCCTGAATTACTGGGCCATCAGCCAGAGGGTCAGAATAGGGCACACCCAACTCTATCAAATCTGCCCCACTACTATCCAATACTTCCAAAGCCTTAGCTGTAGTTTCCAAATCTGGGTCGCCTGCTGTAATGAAGGGAATCAAAGCACACTGACCACCATTATTGCGTAGAGATTCAAAACAATGAGAAACTGAAATCATTTTTTATTTTCAATAATTGATTATAACTATCCAGTAGGGACAATAAAACTATACATCTTTTGTAGGGGTTAACGGCCGTTGACCCCTACCATAATATTTGGTTATAAATCCTGTTATTCTTGCTTTTTTCTCTTATCTAGCTTTTCCTGTTCAACTTCAGCCTGCAATTTAGCCAACTCTTCTGGGGTCATTTCTTCCAAACGCTTTTGCAGCACAGCTTCCTCATAATCCTTTAACTGTTGGTTATAAGTCATATCGCTATTCGTAACCCGAAATAAATAGGTCAGTAGCCAGATAAATAAGCCACCGACCAAAATTGCTTGTGTCCAAATACCAGCATTGGTACTATCTATCCCTACTACTTGTAATACTAAATAGAGGAGACCACCAGCACCAAAAATACCAATACTTATTACAATGGCATCAATTCGTCGCATTAACCTTCAATTTGTCGCTTTCTAGGGCGAAAGTTTAAAAATGGGGACAAAACCAACATACCAGGGAAGAATAAGAACATCAAGAAGTACATCAAAACTCGTTCAATAGAACTAGCAACATACCAACGGGTATTAAGATAAGCATAGACTATAGCTGGCATTACTAGGAGATAGGCTCCAGCTAGGGCAGCATAAATGATTAGGATAATTAGATTTGTGCCTAGTTCTAAGTTCGTTAATAGC
>NZ_LGSU01000876.1 GCF_002260545.1 Hydrocoleum sp. CS-953
CCTATAACTAAAAGAGGTAAATATATAGCAATAATAGTTTTTAAAGTTTCCTTGAGCAAATTTCCATAACTAATATCTTTGTATTCCATAATCTGGTATAATCAACAATTAAATTTTAGGAAAGTATTTGGCTATCAGCTATCAAATTCATAATTAAATATATAGGGAAATTACTATTAATATTTTGAACCACAATTCGCAGTTAAACTTATGGCAATCGTAAATTAGTTATGACAATTTTTATAAGAGTTAATTTTAACTTAAAACCTAGAAAATTCTGACTGTACCTCGCCAATCCAACAGTTACTCCTAATACCATTTCTCAAAAACTTTATCTATTTCAGAGTAGGGGAGTAGGGGAGTGTAGGGACGTTGCATAAGGGCGTCCCTACGGGAGAAGTAAACATAAGAATAATTAACATTAACTGACAAGTAATTATCAAAAAAGTTATTCGGCTTGAGTTAATTACTTAAGAATTGAAGTGCCACTCAAGTATAGCATTACTTTTAGTAATTGGTATAACTCAGTTATAACTCCTGTAACGACGAAATGCCATTCGTCCCTACCACCAAAATATGACAACTTAAATAGGATTGCTATAGAACATATTAGCTAAATTTCCCTATCAATAATTAATATAGATTTTTATTCACAAAATAGGCTAAATACCAACATAAATAGGAAACAAAATAGTTGAGTTTTAAGTCACAAGTAACTCGTAAGGATCGGGGGACATCTAACGCCAAAATCAAATGCCAAAGATGGAAAAAACGCAATCCTAAAACCTAGAATATTTATGTATTCTTCTACAAACCTTACTTTTTCAACAATCAAATTAGTAGTAACATAGGAGTATCCAAATAACATGGCAAATATCTCAGGAGATAACAATGATAATCTCTTAATTGGCTCTCCAGAACCAGATTTTATGGAAGGTTTTGGTGGAAATGATACTATTTTTGGTGAAGCAGGAGATGATACTCAAGATGGAGGAGAAGGAGAAGATGAAATTTTTGGTGGTATTGGATCTGATTCTTTAATTGGTGGTGAAGATAATGATTTCTTGCAAGGAGAAGATGGACGTGACTCAGTATTGGGTGGTCTGGGAGATGATAGTATTGAAGGTGGTCTGGGGAATGATTTTTTATTAGGAGAAGATGGCAACGACTCTTTATTTGGAGAAACTGGAGATGACTTAGTAATTGGTAATCAAGGATTTGATTTAGTTACTGGAGGGGATGGTAACGATACATTAAGGGGTAGTCAAGGGGATGATAGTATATTTGGAAATCTTGATGATGATGTAATATTTGGCGACCTAGGAAATGATATTGGTAATGGCAGTATAGGTAATGATTCTCTTTTAGGTGGTGAGGGTGATGACTCTTTAGATGGAGGTAGTGGTGATGATACTATTTTCGGAGNTTGATTTAGTTACTGGAGGGGATGGTAACGATACATTAAGGGGTAGTCAAGGGGATGATAGTATATTTGGAAATCTTGATGATGATGTAATATTTGGCGACCTAGGAAATGATATTGGTAATGGCAGTATAGGTAATGATTCTCTTTTAGGTGGTGAGGGTGATGACTCTTTAGATGGAGGTAGTGGTGATGATACTATTTTCGGAGAAGCAGGTAATGATTTACTATTTGGAGGTATTGGTAGTGATTTTATTAATGGTAATAGGGGTAACGATCGAGTTTTTGGTGGAGAAAATGTAGATAATCTTCGTGGTGGAAAAGGTGATGATACAATATTTGGTGAACAGCAGAATGACTCTCTTTTTGGTGACTCAAATAATGATTTAGTTATTGGTGGTATTGGTGAGGATACATTGTTTGGTGGAAAAGATAATGATACCCTTCAAGGTAGTGATGGTAATGACTCTTTGCTAGGTGATCGAGGCAATGATATATTATTTGGTGAAGCTGGAGAAGATACATTAACTGGTGGGGAAGGATCTGATATTTTTGTGCTACCTGGAGAATTAGGTAATGTTGATGTAATAAATGATTTTAATCCCTTAGAAGATTTCTTGGCTTTAAGTGGTAATTTGACTTTTGAAGATTTAACTTTTGAACAAGGAACTGGTTTAAATTTTAGAGATACATTAATTACTATTGAGAATGGGAGATTATTAGCAATATTGGTGAATGTTCCAGCTTCCATAATTTCAGAGGAAGACTTTATAGATATTAGTCAACCTTTACCTGAAGCTGATTCTAATACTAATAATACTGATGAAGTTCTATAATTATTGAGAATTATCAGACCAGTTTTCCAACAGATAGCGTAATCTTAACCGGGGAATATAAGGCCAACCTCCCTTTGTTTCAATATCCTTGAGTAAATTGTAAAGTGCCTGACGATTATCTGGCAATGTTTTTTGAAATGAACCTTCTCTAATTTCTTGATGTAAGCTTTCCAGAGTTCGTAGGATAGCCAATATTGCCATTGGATCGTCCTGGTGATTTTCGGCTATAGCCTTTACTGAATCTGCTAATGATTGTAAATCACTATGTAAATTTGTTGACTCATTTTCTATATTTGTTTCCATATTACCAATTAAGAGCAACTTGACCAATCCCCAGACTAAAGCCAGATAAATTCTAATATAATAGGTCACAGAGAGTATATCGGCAAATATTTATCCAAATATTATTATAGGCTATTCCTTGTGATTCGGTCTTCTACCGTAACAGTCTAACTATAATATTATGTAGCAAACATTTATCACGGCTGCTCTCACATCTTCTCCAGAGCTTTTGCTACCCCTTATGTTGATAAATGTTAGCTCTTAGATAATTAGTTAAATTCAGTCATGGCAAGATATTAACTTAAGTATATTTACTTATGCAATTTTAATTTGTATAACTGAATTTAAGAAAAAGTAACCAGCAATGTAAAATATTATTTT
The DNA here is from genome assembly GCF_002260545.1 of Hydrocoleum sp. CS-953. Lineage (GTDB taxonomy): Bacteria > Cyanobacteriota > Cyanobacteriia > Cyanobacteriales > Microcoleaceae > Trichodesmium. The sequence goes on from NZ_LGSU01000876.1 coordinate 2,923, forward strand.
GGGTTAATACTTAAAGATAAATCTACTCTCACACCAACCAGATTGAGAATGTGAAGAATAACTTTATCCTAATTGCCCTAACTTTCCCATCAAATCTAAAATCTAAAACTGGATTAATCATACTGCGTAAACATATAACGCAGTAGCAATGTTAAATATTGAATGTTGAATCTTGAGGTTGACAATGAGGTATCGCACTTTAATTGCGGCACTATTAGCTGTGTGTTTGAGTTTTTTAACCGCCTGTTCAGAAGGCATTGATAGTAATAAACCACTTACTTATGAAGACATTGTAAATACTGGCTTGGCCAACAACTGTCCTGAGTTACCAGAAACTGCTCGTGGTTCTATTGCTCTTGACCAAGATGAGTCTTACATTTTGACAGATTTGTGTTTGCAGCCAACTACCTATTTCGTTAAGGAAGAACCAACTAACAAACGCCAAGAAGCAGAATTTGTTGAAGGAAGAAAATTAACACGGTACACTTCTACTTTAGATCAAGTAACAGGTGAGCTTGTCTTTAATGAAGATGATTCTTTGACATTTAACGAACAATATGGTATTGACTTTCAACCCATAACTGTTCTTTTACCAGGTGGAGAAGAAGTTCCATTTCTATTTACTGTCAAAGGACTTATTGCTAATAGCCAGCCTGGTATTACTGCCATCAATACTTCTACTGATTTTAAGGGAATATACAATGTTCCTTCCTACCGAGGCTCTAGTTTCCTAGACCCGAAAGGTCGTGGTGTGACTTCAGGATATGATAATGCAGTAGCTTTACCAGCTAGTTCAGATGATGAAGAGTTTGTCAAAGCTAATGTTAAGTCAGCGGATACTCTTCTCAAAGCTGGTGAGATGTCCCTTCAAATTACTAAAGTAGATGGGGAAACAGGTGAAATTGTTGGCTTCTTTGAGGCGGTTCAGCCTTCTGATACAGATTTAGGCGCAAAAGAAGCTGTAGAAGTTAAAGTTCGTGGTACTTTTTACGGTCGGGTAGACACAGTTTCTTAGGCTAATTGACATACTTCCCCGACAAATCAAACGATTGTGTCGGGGTAAAATTATAGTAATCTTCTTGGGGGACAAGCATCTTGGAATTAAAGTTTTTCCAGTCTTTAGGCTGGAGATTATATGGTTTGTACTAGAGATGCTTAAGAGTCCTAAATTTTTGTGAAAAATAATTGAACTAGCTATTAATAAACTTTTCGGCACCTTTTTAAACCAGGACGAGTTCCCGCTGTTAAATTAGCAGATAATCTTTCAATTAAAGGGTTGAGTTGTAATAACTGTAAATATTGAAATAACTGATTTTGATTTAGAGGTGTTTGAATACCAGATTCAATACGACTGCGAATATAACTAGAATTAAGTCGTTTCAGTCCGGAAATTTCAATTTCTTCAACTTGTCCTTCAATAACTTCTATTATAACAGTGCCATCTTCCAAAGTTTGTGGTGGAATAAAAGCTCCAGAAGTTACATATCCTTGGTCAAAATATAGCTGAGTTACTGTTGTTTGTGCTTCAAGTAATTCGGCAAAAGNTTTCTTCAACTTGTCCTTCAATAACTTCTATTATAACAGTGCCATCTTCCAAAGTTTGTGGTGGAATAAAAGCTCCAGAAGTTACATATCCTTGGTCAAAATATAGCTGAGTTACTGTTGTTTGTGCTTCAAGTAATTCGGCAAAAGAAATAGGTCTATCTGTAAAAGGTTTCAGAACTTCTGCTAATTCTGTTGGACTAAAAACTGTACTACCAACAACAGCAAATTGGTTAACAGTAATCTTACCAGGAATTTGCAGAGGAGGATATTCGGGAGAAAGAGATGGAACTGGTTGTGGTTGGAGTAAATCATCTGGTGGTGGTAATGGTTTTACTTGTGGTAAAGGTTGAGGACTAGGGTCAACTGGTCTAGGAGTTATTTGAGCAATAGCAGGTTTAGTAGAAAAATAGGAGAAAAAAATTAGAATTATTATCCAGAAAATCATATTCAGTTATCAGCTATCAGTTATCAGGAGTCAGGAGTTAGGACTCAGGAGCTAGGAAGGAGCTTTTTCTACACCTTATTAAAATCAGCAAAGTCCTCTACTCCCTACTCCCTACTCCCTACTCCCTACTCCTATCAGTTATCAGGAGTCAGAAGTCAGGAGTCAGGAACTAGCAAGGAGTTTTTTGGTTGTGCATCAGTAAAGTGTGGGATAAGTCGCGTAGGGCTGGCCAATATAATCTAAAAGCACTGATATATAGAGGTTGAGCG
>NZ_LGSU01000877.1 GCF_002260545.1 Hydrocoleum sp. CS-953
CTTCATCTATTGTACAATAGTTAGGGCTGGCTGATTAAATCTAAAAATATTGACAAATAAGGCTTTGAGGCTTTTTATGCCTCGAAAAAGTACCTAGTTTTGAGCTGCTTGATCCTCAAAAAGTTAGGATTTTGGGCGCATAGTTAAGTAATATCAAATTTGTTAGTATCGGTATAAAAAAGCAGAGAAACCGGGGAAAGTCTCAAATCCCCTTGTAGGGACGTTGCATGCAACGTCCCTACCATTAACCTCCCACAAACCCGGTTTCTTATAACGCTTCCGTTGCCAAGCGGATTTGATATAATTGTGCTTGAGTCGCGATCGCGAAGTGATATGGAACACTGTGACTCCCTTTTGCAACTCTGCTCTCAACAAAAAATTATCCTACATTCCACAGGTTAACAGTGCTGTTGAGGTTTTTTTAATATAGTGCTTATTATTTCATTATATAGCGCTACTTATTAAGGCTCTTGACATTTCTAAATCCTGTTTGCGCAGCATTCCGTAGGAAAACCATTTGACAGTTTACTATTCCCTATTCCCTATTCCCTATTCCCTATTCCCTATTCCCTATTCCCTATTCCCTATTCCCTATTCCCTATTCCCTATTCCCTATTCCCTATTCCCTATTCCCTATTCCCTATTCCCTAGCGCTATAATACTATATAGCGAATCCTAGTTCGACTGTTTGTTAACTCTGTCATTGAATACTCTGAAGATATGTCAGGTGGGTCAATAATTCCATTTAATAGATCGCAGTAAATACTGCGATCGTAATTTAGCCTTGAGGAAGTTTCATCAATTTGATTAGCTGAAAGGAAGCAACAGCCTTTTTTCCCATCTTAGATATTTCCAGGTTGCTTTAATCCCTTACTGTAATTAACATGAAAAAAGCTATAATTACGGATATATTCTCATGCTTAAAGTTAAAGATATTAGCGAACAAGGACTTTTAAAAAGATTACACCGTTTTTGCCCAGGAGATATTATTGGGGATGATGCTGCAATTTTGCTGACTCAACCCAATAAATCATTAGTAGTAACAACTGATACACTCGTCGATGGAATACATTTTAGCGATCGCACAACCTCTCCCGAAGATGTAGGTTGGCGCAGTGCTGCTGCTAACTTATCCGATCTAGCAGCAATGGGGGCATTCCCCATTGGGATTACGATCGCTCTTGGTTTAACTGGCGATACACCAGTTACTTGGGTAGAACAACTCTACAAAGGTATTTCTGAATGCTTACAGCCATACAATACCCCTATAGTTGGTGGAGACATTGTGCGATCGCCCGTCCTTACCATCTCAATTACTGCTTTCGGACAAGTTGACCCTTCATATACTATTCTTCGTTCCAATTGTCAACCCCAAAATGTGATAGTAGCTACTGGAGTCCATGGAGCATCAAGGGCTGGGTTAGAATTATTACTTCATCCAGAACTAGGTCAATCTCTCACAGAAGCAGAACGCTCTGCCCTAATTTTGGCTCACCAACGTCCCAAACCAAGGTTTGACATTTTAACAATTTTATGGGAATGCTTATCTTTAAATAGTTTTAGTGGTGCAGAGGATAGTAAAAATCCCATCTTAGTAGGAGGAATGGATAGTAGTGATGGTCTAGCAGATGCAATTATTCAAATTTGTCAAGCATCTCAGGTAGGTGCTAGAATTGAACGAAATCAAATTCCCATTCCCCCTTACTTGACGAAATTTGTCTCATCTGAAAAAGCATTAAACTGGGCACTATATGGAGGTGAAGATTTCGAGTTAGTTTTATGCCTACCATCAGTTTATGGGCAAAAATTAGTTGAAAAAATTGGAGTCGGTGCAGCCATAGTAGGTACAACCACAGACGAAACCGACATCTTATTAATAGATAGCCAAGAAATCTACCCAAACGAGGAACTTGCACTTAGCCAAGCATTTCAACATTTTTGAAAAAGTTTTTTCTTTGATTCTTAGGACTTACATACATCAAGCCATGAATATAGCATAAATCGTTGTTTCTAACAATAGACATCTACGAAAAAACTAGGTTTATAGGTTTGCCTCCTTCAGCAATTAACAATTAACAATTAACAATTAATAATTACCTCTCCCTAAACAGGGAGAGGATTGACGCTCAAGGAAAAAATTTTCTTTTCTTCCCCTTTCAAGGGGAGGCTTTTGACCTAAACCATTTAATAATTAAGCAGCCCAATTCTGTGCTACAACTTCAGCCAAGTCTACAACACGCTGACTGTAACCCCACTCATTATCATACCAAGCAATAACTTTTACCATATCGCCATCCATAACCATTGTCAGACTCGCATCAACAATGGAAGAACAGTCATGGCCACGATAGTCACTAGAAACCAAAGGTAAATCGCTGTATTCAATGATTCCTTTCATTGGCCCATTAGCAGCTGCTTCTATAACTTCATTTACCTGTTCAACAAAAGTCTTTTTCTCAACTTGAGCCACTAAGTCTACAACAGAAACGTTAGGAGTAGGAACACGCATCGCGATACCATTTAATTTACCTTTCATTTCTGGAATTACTAGAGCCACTGCTTTAGCTGCACCTGTAGAAGTTGGCACAATATTTACTGCTGCAGCTCTGGCCCGTCTTACATCTCTGTGGCTAGCATCTAAAATACGTTGGTCGCCAGTATAACTATGGGTTGTAGTCATTGTACCTTTGATAATCCCAAAGTTGTCGTTTATAACCTTGACAATAGGAGCTAGGCAGTTAGTTGTACAACTAGCATTACTGACAATATTGTAATCATCGTGCTTATAATCCTGGTGGTTAACACCTACCACAAAAGTACCAACTTGTCCACCCTTACCAGGAGCAGTAATTAAAACCTTTTTAGCTCCAGCTTGTATATGCTTGGAAGCTCCTTCCTCAGTCACAAATACACCTGTAGACTCAATAATTAAGTCAACACCCCAGTCTTTCCATGGTAAATTTAAAGGATTACGGTCAGAAACACATTTTATTGTTTTACCATTGACTGTAATGGAATTTTCATCGGAACTAATATCTACACCTTTTAAAGTACCTAACATTGAATCGTACTTTAGCAGATGAGCATTGGTTTTAGGGTCAGAAGTATCATTGATACCTACAAGATCCAGTTTGCTATCTGTACGAGTAAGTAAGCAACGTAAAAAATTCCGTCCAATCCGTCCAAAACCATTTATAGCAACTCTAACCACTTTTTACCTCCTAATAATAGCTTGTAAAATTGAAATTTTTAGACAGTTCCACACACTGATAAAAAAGTTTCAGTATCGGTTTTTCGGTAAATCTATCTATTTAAGTAGATATATTCCGACTTAATTGATTAAGTACCCATGCTGCCCCACGGGTTACTTATTGATAGTTTCAGATATTTATTTCAGATTTAAACTCTGCCATGGCTTGATTCCAAATCTCTGACTTTTAAAGAAATGATATGAATTTTAGCCTGGAGAACTTAAAAGAAAATTAACCTTGAGGATTATCATACAGCAAAATGGTAATTTGATAATTTTTTTGTAGGTTAATTATGATCCCAAGTAATTTATTAAAGCAAATATTTAGCTGACTTAATAATCAACTAAATAAAAATTATAGGCAGTGTCATAACCTAACAGTTTGAAGTTGTATCACAGTCGCCAGAGCCGTTAGGACATTCTCAAGGCTCTAAAATTTATTCAAGAATGTAGAATTTAGAATGTAGAATGCGCGAATTACCTCTCCTTGAAAANAATAAAAATTATAGGCAGTGTCATAACCTAACAGTTTGAAGTTGTATCACAGTCGCCAGAGCCGTTAGGACATTCTCAAGGCTCTAAAATTTATTCAAGAATGTAGAATTTAGAATGTAGAATGCGCGAATTACCTCTCCTTGAAAAGAAGAGGATTGACGAACAGGAAAATTTTTACTTATTATCCCCTTAAAAGGGGAGGCGCTTTAAACCACAATATTTCAGTAACGGCAATTTCACTTATCAATTAGCCTCTTGCAGAGGAACTTCGTTAACAGTACCTAAATGGAATAGGGAGCCTTGAAACACTGAATTTTCTTTTTTTTATCCCCTTTAAAGGCTATTCATTTCCCACATCTTTACTTTAAGATAAAACTTGACAAAATAGACAAAGTATGTATATGTCTTGGATAGGTTTTTTCCGAAGAAAAGTGTATTGAAAAATACATTTTTTTGAGAGCTGTAGACAAAATTCTTACTCCCTACACTCCCCACACAAGGGTTTCAAGAGTTATGGGTAAAGCATAGCTTTAAAGGGGAGACTTTAGACCTTATTTGGTAAAAATTGAACTTGATGATTTCTGACTTCAGCAATAGAAGCGTCCCATGCACTCTCCCTACAACCTCAACCGATGTCCTCAATTTTAACAAGCAGATGTTGCTCAAGTTAAATGATAAGTATGAACTTTTAATCTTACTACATCTTTCAATGGTCTGTTGTCCAAATACTAACTTTGAATGATAATTTTTTTTTCTGATTACTTACTAGAAACATTTGTTCTTTTGGGAAAAAATCCTGATGATTAATCCTCAATCTGTTTTTCAGATATGTCCGGAAAAATACTGGCCAGTGGGTAAATACTTGATATAAAACAAACTAATCACAACAGATAGAGACTATTCACGAGGCTAACCAGTGTTTTTCCTAAATTACTGCTAAACTCTATCTAAAAAAAAAAATTCCTGGTATGATGTCGCGTGTTAAGGACGCGGAGTGGTGTGTAAGGAGCAATTAATGAGTAAATATGTTGATTTAAGTGGTAAGCCATTTCATTTTATTGGTATTGGTGGCATCGGAATGTCGGCTCTTGCTTATATTTTAGCTAAACGCAAGTTGCCTACTTATGGCTCCGATCTAAAATCAAGCCATATAACAAAACGCTTAGAAGCAATAGGAGCGCACATATTTTGGCGCCAAGAAGCCAAAAATTTAGAGTTATTTCAACAAACTACTGAAGAACAAAATTTATCTCTGTCAAACAATTCTAATTCAAATTTATCCCCTACTGATCTCCGTGTAAATACAGGAGCAGTAATGACAAAAAAACACAATGTTAAAGTAGGAAATAACCAAGAAATTTATCAACTACCGCAAGTAGTTTGTTCGACAGCAATTAATACAACAAACTCCGAGTATAAAGCAGCCGTTGAACTTGGA
>NZ_LGSU01000878.1 GCF_002260545.1 Hydrocoleum sp. CS-953
AGAATATTTTAACTACTAATTTAGTCATAAAAAAACCACACACAGTTGTTTATTACCCCTTCGTAAACCTCTCAGGACTAGACTGATTAACTCAACTGTGCCTTATATCACTTAAGTCTATTCACTTGTAGAAAGTCAAACCGGAATAGCTCAGTAATATAAGTCACACAGTAGTCAAAACCAGGCTAGTGATGCGCGTAAGGACTCAACACAAGGACGGCGATCCACCGCCCAAATTGCAAGGCTGTTGACCAACTATTAAACTGTGGGTGGTGTTAGTATTATAACAAACTTTTCTTAATTTCGATTAGGAGCGATCGCTTGAAATATAGGAATTGAGTAGGAAGAAGAAAGAAAGTTACAGGACTTAGGCAAAAGTACTATATATAGAGTTGAAAAACTATAACGTTATAGTTTTTAACACTATATCTATTTNCCGCCCAAATTGCAAGGCTGTTGACCAACTATTAAACTGTGGGTGGTGTTAGTATTATAACAAACTTTTCTTAATTTCGATTAGGAGCGATCGCTTGAAATATAGGAATTGAGTAGGAAGAAGAAAGAAAGTTACAGGACTTAGGCAAAAGTACTATATATAGAGTTGAAAAACTATAACGTTATAGTTTTTAACACTATATCTATTTTATCTTTGTAAATCCTAAATTAAAAATATCACGACTTACCCAAAATATCAACTCAGAGACTATTTGTAGGTGTGAACTGCTGTTAACTCCTACTGGATATGGTAGTTCTGTGTAAGTCGTGAATATATAGCGCTACGCAAATAGGTTTTTGTTTTTTTAGTACACCAACAAATCTTTAATGGTCTGTTACGACGGATTGTTAAATCCCTTTCAGAGTATGAATTTAAGTTTTCTAACGCACCCTACTAGACCGACACAGTTAAAACTGTGTACTCTTATTTTTGTTTATAGGTGTCTTTTTCTCCCCACCCGGACCACACTTCCTACCCAGACCACACTCCCCATCTAACGCACCATTTAAGGTGTGTCAGTCCACTACTGGAATGTTTCAGCTAAAGGTACTTAGACATTTTATGGTAGAAAAAAGTCCTCAAAGTTAATATAGAGAAGGTAATTACGTCGATGCCTTAAAAATGGCTAGAACCTCTGCTTCTATAGGGATTTATACCTTTTTGACGTAAAAGCCTTTGCTCGTATATAATTTTAGGCTGTTTTCTGGTTATATTTTGTTTAAGTCCCACTAAAACTGTGCATTAGGGTAGGGACGTTGCATAAGGGCGTCCGTACCTGAGAAAGACTGTTGTTGGGTTTCCGTCCCTCAACCCAACCTACTGGCGCGTCTGTTACGATGGATTGTTAAATCCCTTTCATAGTCTAAATTTTAGCCGTCTAACCCACCCTACTAGACTGTTTCAACTAAAATAGTGCATTAGGGAGTAGGGGAGTAGGGGAGTAGGGGAGAAAGATTGTTGTTGGGTCTCAGAACGAAACCCAACAACAATCTATTGCAACATTTAAGATGAAACAATCCACTACTAAACTGCTGAATTCTAAATTCTAAATTCTAAATTCTAAATTCTGACGAGCCTGCTGCATCCGTAAGGCCAAAATATGTTCACAAGGCCCCTGATACAATTTATTCTGCTGATACCAATTACAATTACACTGCGCCTCAATTATCCGCTCATCGCGATCGACACTTAAAGAAGGAGAAAAAATTCTCCCCCTATCCCTCACACTTCCTTCAATACTCAAAACCCCATTAATATCATTTACATAATTTACCTCAACAGCATTTTCTTGCAAAAACCTATTAGCACTTTCTTCCCGTTCATTTGCAAACCTTAACCTCTCCATTGGTAGAGCTTCCCGACTTAATTCTCGGACTCGATAAACCTGTTTATTCAAATCATAAATTACTCGTCCAGCTTGAGTATAAGCACCCAAAGCACCCAATACAGAAGTACGACTTAAATTAAGTCTTTTTGCCAAACTATCAGCAGTTTCANTGCAAAAACCTATTAGCACTTTCTTCCCGTTCATTTGCAAACCTTAACCTCTCCATTGGTAGAGCTTCCCGACTTAATTCTCGGACTCGATAAACCTGTTTATTCAAATCATAAATTACTCGTCCAGCTTGAGTATAAGCACCCAAAGCACCCAATACAGAAGTACGACTTAAATTAAGTCTTTTTGCCAAACTATCAGCAGTTTCAAACCAGTTTTCTCGCAACCCATTAAATATTATTTTCTGAGTCCATTCATCCACATCAGCGCGGGGTGCCATTAAGTCAAAATTACCAGCTTGCGCCCAATCATTTGCCGTCCATCCTGATAATCCTAAAGTAAAAGACATATCTCCTAAATCTGCTACATAAAAAGACGGCATTCCTGTTCCTAATAAATGAACAGTAAATTTATTAGCAATAGGAATTAAACGTTCTAAAATATGCAGTCTTCTTCGCCCCCAAGTTCGGATTTGTTGAGGAGAATTTCCGGTGTAAATTGAACGGTGACAAATTATTTCTAAATTCCAAGGTTCAAATACTATTTCTATTGGTTCTCCTGGTTCTANTACATAAAAAGACGGCATTCCTGTTCCTAATAAATGAACAGTAAATTTATTAGCAATAGGAATTAAACGTTCTAAAATATGCAGTCTTCTTCGCCCCCAAGTTCGGATTTGTTGAGGAGAATTTCCGGTGTAAATTGAACGGTGACAAATTATTTCTAAATTCCAAGGTTCAAATACTATTTCTATTGGTTCTCCTGGTTCTAAAAAGTAGCGAATGCTGCGAGGTCCGTGTTTTTCTTTGTGGCGACGCAAAACCAAACACATATTATAAATATCCATTGGGTGGAGGTCGAATTTTGTCGCAGGTAATGACATAGCTGAACTGACTTGTAAAAATCCTCTTACCCAACTATCGGGGAGGTCTATTTTTACTTCTTTAAAAGTTTCTTCGTTGGTAGTTTTAACTTCAAAACCGGAAGGATCTACTTGGAGTTCTGTTGTTTTATAACTACGAATTTTTTGGAATTCTTGATAGAGGGCAGCGGAATAGTCAATGTTAGTAGTTCCGCAGGCAAAATCATTGATATTTTTGAATACTTCATAACTTGCTCCAAGTCTTCCATAAGTTGATTCGTCAACACTGAAACATTCAAAGAAAATTTCATCGGGATGAACAGTTATTACTGGGTCGAAAACGAACCAAGCATCATAATCAACTTTATAAAGATATTGAAAGAATTTTTTTTTAGCTTGGTAAAAAGGTTTTAAACGTTGTTGTCGGTTTTTGTTTAGTTGGTTTAATTCTGTACTAATTTCTGTTATTTTTTGAGCTACTTCTTGACGTTTAGCTGTGATATTTTCCCAGTCTATTTCATCTTCTTGTTGGGCACGCCATTCTTTATAAGCAGTTTTGTCTTTTGGTTTATATCGGAGGTCGGAAACTACTACGTCATGTAAGGCGCTGATAGCTTCACGAAATGCGACATTTTTTCCTAGTTCGCCGACAAAATAGGTAGGTTCTCTTTTAGTATCTGGAGAGAATGACATTTGGGTATTTTTGCCATTGTCAGTGACACCTGTATTGCCTTTATAAGAGTAATTAAATTCCATAATTTTTTTTGTAATTTATTGAATAATTTTAACAGGGTTTTTGTTATATCATTTCTCCATGAAGTTGCACTTCATAAAAGATAAGAGCTATCAGTAAAATTCAACTCTGGGTAAGAGGTATTAAGTGGATTACTGTAATTGATAATTAATTTAACTATTCCGGTATAGTTTCTAGATTTTAGATGAAGCGAGAAGGGTAGCATCACCTTACCTAACTTTGATTGATAATTAATTTAACTATTCCGGTATAGTTTTTAGATTTTAGATGAAGCGAGAAGGGTAGCATCACCTTACCTAACTTTGATTGATAATTAATTTAACTATTCCGGTATAGTTTTTAGATTTTAGATGAAGCGAGAAGAGTAGCATCACCTTACCTGACTTNTAGATTTTAGATGAAGCGAGAAGGGTAGCATCACCTTACCTAACTTTGATTGATAATTAATTTAACTATTCCGGTATAGTTTTTAGATTTTAGATGAAGCGAGAAGAGTAGCATCACCTTACCTGACTTTGATTGATAATTAATTTAACTATTAAGGAAAAAGTAAGAAGTAAAAAGGAGTAAATTTGGAAAAAAAGAGGAAAATGCTATAAAAAGCTGTCTAAAATGAATTGGAGCAGCTCTTTTTAAGCGTATGGGAGCGACATCTATCTTCTTGTAGCATTCTTTTTTCAAAATGGTATAATAACTTGATTTTAATTGATACTTCGACTCTGTTGTCAACCCTCTTTTGAGACATCTATAGCAGGCCTAAATAGGTTGTGGCAAAATTCCATACTGAAAAAGTTTAGGAAAGTCAAATATTTGACCATCTGCAAAAAACTTAAATAGCCACTTAACTATTTTAAAAGAACTACAAAGATGATAAAATTGTCTGATGAAATTTTTGGTTTGTAACCAAATATCTTCTACTGGATTTTGTTCCGGGGCATTCGGGGCAAATTTTGTACAATTTATCAACCATTTTTCTTCGGGTTTTTCTTGATTAATTAACATCAAATATTCTCGATAGCGTAGCTCCTCCGCAGGAGGCAACTCTTGGGAGTTATGATAAGTTGCACCGTCCCAAAATATTGCTAATCTTTTTCCTGGTCTTTGCTCTTGTAAATATTTAACATTCTTCAATAGTATTTTCAGTATTTCCACTCTTATATTCTTACACAATAAATTCCTTAGTTTGATAATCTAAGGCTCCATAATAAGTTTGTCTTTCTTTTTCATTTTTAATCGGAATTTCTATTCTTTTATCTGTTCTTCCCCAAGTATAGCTTAAGAGATCACCCCATAATAGGTGACATTCATCAATCATAAATACTGTAAGTTTTTCAGCTTCTATTTCTGGTTGCCATTTAGTCAATAATTCCTCTATTTCTTTTTTTTTTTGCTTTTACTAATTCATCATTTTTAGCGGGATTGTTCTTTTGAGTTTTTTTCCAAGTTATTCCCGCTTCTTTGAGTAAATTATAATAACTTTGATTAGACTCAAAAACTACATCATATTGCTTCTTTAAATATTTTTGTAAATCTGACAATCTTAGGTAATTTTGTGCCCTCACCCACTCAATTATTTGCTCTTTTTC
>NZ_LGSU01000879.1 GCF_002260545.1 Hydrocoleum sp. CS-953
TACTCCCCTACTCTCAATCTATAATTTTAAATAGATCCCTTCAGGGGTTCTATAGTCTCGCTCCCTATTCTAGAGTGAGCAAATATTGAGTTATACCATCCAACATCAACTCACATTTGCCCACCCTACTTTACTAAATATCCAGATCGGTAATTTTCAATTTCGGTCCGTAAGTCTCAATAAACTCACGCCTCGGCGCTACCCGATCGCCCATCAAGACAGTAAATATCCTATCTGCCTCCGCAGCATCCTCAATTTCCACCCGTTTCAAAGTCCGAGTGTCAGGGTTCATCGTCGTATCCCACAACTGAACTGGCATCATTTCACCCAAACCCTTAAACCGTTGGATAGTATAGTTTGCATTTCCAGGAAACTCATTTTCAATTAGTTGACTGAGTTCGCGATCGCTATAACAATAGTAATGATTCCGCCCCCGTTCCACTTTATACAATGGAGGACAAGCAATATAGATATAACCCTGATCTACTAACGCCCGTTGGTATCGATAGAAAAACGTTAACAATAACGTCCGAATATGAGCGCCATCAACATCAGCATCAGTCATAATAATTATCTTATGATACCGCAGTTGAGCAGCATCAAACTCATCCCCTTTGATGCCCAAACCCAAAGCTGTAATCATTGATTGAATTTCATTATTTTTGTAGATTTTGGCATCATCCGTTTTCTCAATATTGATAATTTTACCACGCAACGGCAATATAGCTTGAAAACGGCGATCGCGACCTTGTTTAGCACTATTATGCACAAAAACTCCACTCGCTAAAGCAAAATTATGAGTATTTGGAACTTCGACATCGTAAACATCTCGTCGCTCTTCCAGGGGTTCAATAGAAACAACCCGATGATTATAATTCCGAATAGCATCCCGTGCTAAAAATTCGTCTCCTCCAAAGTATCGGGTGTAAAAAGTCTCAAACTTCAACATCGACTTATCCTTCTCACGACGACGATAAATATCATACAATTCCAAGTCTATGAAACCAGAACTCTGGTAAACCTTGTGCAAANAACATCTCGTCGCTCTTCCAGGGGTTCAATAGAAACAACCCGATGATTATAATTCCGAATAGCATCCCGTGCTAAAAATTCGTCTCCTCCAAAGTATCGGGTGTAAAAAGTCTCAAACTTCAACATCGACTTATCCTTCTCACGACGACGATAAATATCATACAATTCCAAGTCTATGAAACCAGAACTCTGGTAAACCTTGTGCAAAGCTTCAAGAGTCTTACGATAATAAGTTTTATCCAGCGCTTCCCGACGCTTGGCACGAAATTCAGGAGTCCACTGTTCCTTAGTTTTTTGCCGTCGCCACTCCAACAAATCTTCATTTTGCCATTGCTCTTTCGCTACTTCAGAAGCTACCTCCCGTGCTTCTGGGTTATTCGCAAAATAATCCCGCACTTGTTCTGCACGAGCTTGACAGTTCTCAGCTTTACTCCAATATTCCTGCTGTGCTTTCATTAACTGTTCGCGATTTTGTTCGCGATACTCTTCATTGCTATCATAAAACTCACGCCATTTCTGAACCATAAAAGCTTTATACTCATCAACTTCCCACTGCGCTTTCGCTTGTTCGGATAAAATCTTTTGCGTCTCAGGTTCCTGCATTCGTTCCTTCATCTTCGCCCGAAATTCATCAGTTTGATGAGCTTGACGACTTTTTTCTATAACATCAGGACGATGCAAACTGAATTCAAGATGTGCCCTGTGTAATGCCAAGTGTTCCTCTTCTGGAAGTCGCTGAATATTTGTGGGATTATTATTGAGTTTATTAAAATCAACATGATGACGATGGTTACCATCTCCTGAATTATATACTCCTGCTTCCAAGTTATAAAAATCTGCCAACAAATGAGTATATATCCAACTGTCTTTTTTAGGGTTCCAAACCATTTCATAACCATCTAATCCCCAACCATTTTTTTTCTTTTGAGATAACTTTCGATACAAAGGCATCAAAGGATCATTTGGTGTTAATAAAGCTGCTGGTTTATAACTACCATCTTTGAGCATAAAAGGATGATCTGGAGTACAAATTATAGTCTCATCATTATCCAAAGTTATCTTAATAACTGTGGCATTTTTCTTAGTCATTCTTGCATTAATTATCCTTTCAATTGCCACATATCCCTTATCATTAATTGTGTAACAAAAATGTTCTTTACCTTCAGCTTGTTCAGCTACTATTTCTATAAAGCTAAGTCTACGTCCATCAGCTAAAATAACTTGCTGATGGGCCAGAAAACAGCCCCCAGCACTATCTCCTTCGACGAGGTATAACTCAGATTCTTCCGGGTTTTTCGTACTGCAATCGGCTAGTTTTCCTGGTAATGGAGAAGATTCTAAAACTGATTTTCTCCTCACTAAATCCCTCGCTCGACGAGCTGCTTCTGCTGCTTTAAAAGCTTGAATAGCCTTCTCTAAAACTGCATCAGCAATTTGAGGATTAAAATCCAAATATTCAGTTAAAACTTCTCCAACTAAAGAATCAACAATACCCCTAACTTCAGTATTGCCTAACTTAGTTTTAGTTTGACCTTCAAATTCTGGTTCTGGAACCTTCACAGAAATAACTGCCGTTAACCCTTCCCGGACATTTTCACCACCCAAATTTGAATCACTTTCTTTAAGTTTATTCCGCTTGCGAGCAATACCATTCATTGTTCTGGTTAAAACAGTTTTCAACCCTTCTAAATGAGTACCACCATCAACAGTTCTAATATTGTTAGCAAAACCTAGAACATTATCACTAAAAGCATCCACACACCATTGCAAAGCTACTTCCACTTGCACATCATTCTTTTCCCCCTGCACAAAAATCACCTCTTCATGCAAAGGCTGTTTTTCCCGGTTCATGTAGGTGACATATTCCTTAATACCACCCTCATAACAATAAGATTCTATTCGCGGTTCATCACTTTTAAGTAACTCCAGGCGATAATCTGTAATAGTAATCTTGACACCTGCATTCAAATATGCTAATTCTCGCAGACGACCAACTATGGTATTGTAGTCAAATTCAATACCCGTAGTGAAAATTTCCTCATCTGGCAGAAATTGCACTGATGTGCCTGTCCGTTTTTCTTTATTAGTTTTAGATTTCAAGTCCCCAGTCGGTTTGCCACGTTCATAACCTTGAATATGTGTCTTTTTATCCCGCCAGACCGTTACCTCTACCCACTCTGACAAGGCATTGACCACGGAAACCCCCACACCGTGTAATCCCCCAGAAACTTTATAGCCACCTCCACCAAATTTACCTCCAGCATGGAGAACAGTCATAACCGTTTCCAAAGCAGACTTACCTGTTTTAGAATGGGTATCAACTGGAATACCCCGGCCATCATCTGTAACTCTGACAGAGCCATCTTCATTCAGGTCAACTTCGATGTGAGTGCAATAACCAGCTAGCGCCTCATCGATGGAGTTGTCAACAACTTCGTAGATTAGATGATGTAGTCCACGAGGCCCCGTGGAACCAATGTACATTCCCGGTCGCTTCCGTACCGCTTCGAGACCTTCCAGAACTTGTATTTGTTCAGCGCCGTAATTGTTGCTGGCCATAGCAATATCTCTCCTAATAATGGCTTTAATAACAACTTTCGTCAAAAAATGAAATTTTTCTCATAAATTATAACATAAATGCCTTAAACGCTGCTCTAGGGTATTTTAATGAGAAATTTATTTGGGGGATGTAGATATTAGTTATGAGTCATGAGTCATAATTCAGGAGTCAGGAGTCACAATTTCCCAGATTTTTAGTAGTTAGTAGTAGGGGCGAATGGCCATTCGCCCCTACATTATTGCTGTGACTAAATTTGAGAGATATGAAAATTTCTTTTAATTTTGACTTTTGACTTTTCTCTTTTGGCTGCGTAAGTGCTAATATTATAGTTTTATTAATAATTTCTTTTAATTTTGACTTTTAACTTTTGACTTTTGACTTTTCTCTAATTACTATTTGCGGGCCAACTGCTACGGGTAAGTCTGGATTAGCCTTGGATTTGGCCCATAGATTCGGTTCCGTAATTCTCAGTGCAGATTCTCGTCAAGTGTATAAATATTTTAACATTGGCACCGCAAAACCAACTATAACAGAACGGGAATTGGTACCTCACTATTTAATAGATATTTGTGAACCTACAGAGACTCTGACATTGGCAGAATATCAGGAACAAGCACAACGTTTGATTGTTAATTCTTTTACTGCTGAAACTGATTTTGCTCCACCAAGTTTATTAGTGGGAGGTACGGGGTTATATATAAAGGCAATAGTTAAAGGTTTGAAGATTCCTAGGGTTGGGCCTAATGAAAAGTTGCGATCGCAATTAGCAGATTTAGGTCAAAAACAATGTTACAAAATGTTGCAGCAGATTGATGAGGTTGCTGCTGAGAAAATCCACCCTAATGATTTGGTGAGAACTTTACGAGCATTGGAAGTCTTTTATGTGAGTGGGAAACCCATTTCTCAACAGCAGGGAGAAAACCCTCCAGATTATCGAATTTTACAAATAGGGTTAGACTGTGATGTGGAGGTTTTGGGCGATCGTATTCGTCATCGGACTGAGAAAATGGTAGAAGTTGGGTTAGTGGAGGAAGTAAAATTTTTGTGTGAAAAGTATGGTGCGGAGTTGCCATTGTTAGATACGTTGGGTTATGCAGAGATAAAACAATATTTGGCAGGAGATATTAGTTTGACTGAGGCGATCAAGGCAACAGTTTTACATACTCGTCAGTTTGCCAAGCGACAACGGACTTGGTTTCGAGGGTATCCAGAGATTGAATGGTTTGATGCGAATGCTCCAGATTTATTGGAAAAGGTTTGGGAGCGAGTCAGGGGAGTTGACAGTTGAGAAAAATTTGACCATTCGTCTCCGGGAGCTTCAGCAAATGAAATGACTATTTCTCTATATGCAATAGAAGAGAAAATTTTCATCATCCGTCTCCGAGAGCTTCAGCAAATGAAATGACTATTTCTCTATATGCAATAGAAGAGAAAATTTTCATCATCCGTCTCCGAGAGCTTCAGCAAATGAAACTACTATTGCTCTATACGCAATAGAAGGAAAATTTTCATCATCCGTCTTCGGGAGCTTCAGCAAATGAAACTACTATTTCTCTATCCGCAATAGAAGAGAAAATTTTCATCATCCGTCTCCGAGAGCTTCAGCAAA
>NZ_LGSU01000088.1 GCF_002260545.1 Hydrocoleum sp. CS-953
CAGTTAACCTTGTCAAGACTAAATCTATCCATATCTTTCTATCTGATAATGATAGGATATAGTAGCCCTATTGTAGGCGTACAAAAAATATTCTCAAATAAGGGAAAAGAACACAGGAGTAATAGTTCCAGCCTTTGAATCTATTGCATGGTTTTTTACAACTGATTTAGGATTGCTATAGTATAAAGTATACTTAAAAAAAAATATCTTTAAACAAATGGTAAGACCTATTAATTAGTGTCTTAAGTAGGTATAGTTACAAGAGAAAAAAATTTAGGATAAGATGCCGTATCTAAGGTCAGATAAATGGTCGATAGGAACCTCCTAGAAAAAATTAGTAAACTCTTAGCTCTTGCTAATTCACCTAATGAACATGAAGCTGCATTAGCAGCAGAAAAAGCAGCAGAATTATTAGCTCAACATAATTTATCTGTAGCAGACTTAGGAGAAGACAAAGATGAGGATATTACTAAGGGTATTGTTGATAAAACAGGTCGTTATGTAACCTGGAAAATGTGGATTTTAGCAGGAATTGCTAATGCTAATGGATGTCAAGCAATGCGTTCTACTTACAGTGGTGAAATGAGATTAGTAGGGACAGAAACTAATATCACAGTTTCTCAGTCAGTTTACAAATATTTAACGGCTGTAGTTGATAAATTAGTTAAACAACATAGAGGTAAAGGAAGAGCTTTTATTAATGCTTTTCGGGTGGGGTGTGCAACTAGATTAAGACAGAGATTAGAGCAGGGACGAAAAAATATGGAGGCAAAAGGTATAGTTGCTAATACTGATTATAATTCAACATCCGCTATAGTTGTACGCTCAATGTTTGAAAAACATACTTTAGCTATTCAAGTATATTTAAAACAAGAAGGTGTAAAATGTAAAACTCAGAAATCAACTGGAGTTAATAGTGATTTAGGTTTCTCCTTTGGATTTTTCGNACTTTAGCTATTCAAGTATATTTAAAACAAGAAGGTGTAAAATGTAAAACTCAGAAATCAACTGGAGTTAATAGTGATTTAGGTTTCTCCTTTGGATATATTGCTGGAGAAAAAATTAGTTTAAATTATTTGAATCAAAATTTACACAAAGATAAATTCATTAAACAGTTAACTATTAAGTAAAGCTGTAATAATTAACACATCAGCTATTAATCATTAGCTTTTTTGACATCTTAACTCTCTCACTATGAAGGGGAATTGCTCTCAAGACATTTAGATTAAAAAATATCTTAAAAGAAAAGATTAAAGATGCTTGATATTGGAAGGTGTAAGTGTTAAAGTTTATAAATGAAGATTTTAAATAGATGGAGAAGATGGCTAAAACAACAACAGAAAAATCAAATGCTTCAGAACTATTAGATACTCCACTGACAGGTAAAGCATTGTTGAAAAAAGTTAAAGAACTTCCAAACAAGTCAAAGAAAGATACTGCTATTGCTTGCGGATATTATACAACTACAAAAGATCAGCAGAAACGAGTAAATCTTGCCAAGTTCTACGATGCAGTTCTACAGGCCAAAGGAGTACAATTAGATGAGAAGACTTCTAAAGATGGAAGAGGACGCGCTCCTACTTATCGTGCTTGTGTTCATAAAAATGGACAGTTAGTAATAGGAGCTAACTATACAGAGGAAATGGGACTTAAACCAGGAGATGAATTTTCCATCCAGTTAGGAAATAAGCATATTCATCTCAGGCAGATTAATAGTGAAGTTGAAGAAATAGAAGATGAAAATAATGAGGAAGAGTAGATTAGTAGAGTAGGAGATAGGTTTTATTTATAAGTCTCCAAGTAGAACTAATTTAAATATCTCATAAAGCTGCAAAAAACTAGAGTTATTTACAGTATGAGAAACCTAGTTTTTGGCAGCAA
This sequence comes from Hydrocoleum sp. CS-953, assembly GCF_002260545.1. Taxonomy (GTDB): domain Bacteria; phylum Cyanobacteriota; class Cyanobacteriia; order Cyanobacteriales; family Microcoleaceae; genus Trichodesmium. Next base: position 1,882 of record NZ_LGSU01000088.1, read on the forward strand.
ATAAATTTTTATAGAGTAAGTTTAAAGATATGCTAGGAGAACAAAAAATGAGATTTAATTAACCCACCTTAATAGAGAAAGTTCTGGTGGGAAAGTTTTTGTCAAAATCAACTGAATTAACAATAAAGGGAAAGCTGAAGTGGGAACAGGGAAAACTAGGAGAGATATAGGAGTATTTTTTGTCTTATAATAAATTAGTGTTTGATTTTATAT
>NZ_LGSU01000880.1 GCF_002260545.1 Hydrocoleum sp. CS-953
ATAGTTATGCGAAGCTAACGGCCGTTTCGCGGAGCGACATGTTTGCGGAGCATTCCGTCAGGAAAACGCCCCTACGAGGACTGACTCCTCCCTTCTTATTTATAACTATTCAACCGGACATGATATAAGTCAAAACTCTAATAATAATAGTCAAAATTCTGTAGCTTTACTAATAGACATCTCCAAAAAAGAGGGAAAAGGAAGAAATAATAGATAATTTATGGATGATAATTGATTTGATTTTTAATTTTTGTAGATGTCTAATATGAGTCAGAGGGGATAAAAAAATCAACTTTAGTATTTCAAGCCTCCCTATTCGGTGGAGCTACTGATAACTAATAACTGATAACTGAAATGACCGATACTAAAGTCCAAACTTTGAAAATTTTAGTAATGAAGAAATTATTAACTATTAGCCTAATTTTCACTAGCTGGAATCTATCCTTACCAACTTTAGCTCAAATAGTCCCCGATGCTACTTTACCCAATAATACTACGGTAATTATCAATGGCAACCGCTTTACCATTGACGGTGGAACAACAATTGGTGACAATTTATTTCATAGTTTCCAGGATTTTTCTCTGCCCACACGCACAGAAGCATTTTTTGATAATTCTGTCAATATCTCTAATATTATCAACCGAATCACCGGGGGAAATATTTCCAATATTGATGGATTAATTCGGGCCAATGGTACGGCTAACTTTTTTCTGCTTAACCCCAACGGTATAGTTTTTGGACCAAACGCTCGTTTAGATATAGGTGGTTCATTTATTAGCAGTACGGCAGAAAGCTTAATATTTTCTGATGGTAGTTTCTATAGCGCTACTAATCCCAACGCCCCACCCTTGTTAACGATTAATAGACCCATCGGCTTAAATTTGGGGCCAAATCCAGGAACAATAACAGTTGAGGGAAACGGTCATGGATTTACTATTGTAGAAAATGTCCTCTTTGAACCGATTAATAGAAGTGAAGCCAATAGAGGATTACAAGTCCAGCCCAATCAAACTTTAGCCCTAATTGGAGGAAATATTAACCTAGATGGAGGTGTCTTAACGGCGGAAGGTGGACAAATTGAACTAGGAGCAGTAGCAGAAGGAAGAGTTGCTTTTAGTGTCTTGCCATCTGGAGGTTTTGCTTTCAACTATAACGGTGTAGAGAATTTTGGAGATATTAATCTGTTACAACAAGCAGCAGNTCCAGCCCAATCAAACTTTAGCCCTAATTGGAGGAAATATTAACCTAGATGGAGGTGTCTTAACGGCGGAAGGTGGACAAATTGAACTAGGAGCAGTAGCAGAAGGAAGAGTTGCTTTTAGTGTCTTGCCATCTGGAGGTTTTGCTTTCAACTATAACGGTGTAGAGAATTTTGGAGATATTAATCTGTTACAACAAGCAGCAGCAGACACTTCAGGAGTAGGTGCTGCTTCAATTCAGATGACAGGTAGACAAATAACGTTAAGGGATGGCTCCGTGGCATTGAATCAAAATCAAGGAAGCGAAGCAGGAGGAGAAATTAGCGTCACTGCAACAGATTTATTGACAATAGAAGGTACAAATCCCGATGCCAGTATTCCCAGTCGCTTACAAACTCAGGCTCTGGCAATAGGTAAAGGAGGAGACATAAAAATTTCGACTCGTCAGTTAATGGTGCGAGATGGAGGACAGATACTAGCAAATACTCAACGAAAAGGAGCTTGGCTCTAAAAACAGAGTCAAAGCTATCAAAAAACTAGCAATATTGCACAAGAAAGTAGCAGATATTAGAGCANCTGTGGGTTTTATGAGTTTAAGCGTCAGCTTATATACAAGTGTGAGTGGTATGGAAGCCAGCTAGTGATAGCTCCTAGATTTTATCCGAATTCTCAATTATGTTCTCACTGTGGGCATCAACAGAAAATGCCTTTAAGTGTGAGAACTTACGAATGCGGACACTGTGGTTTCACTGCTCCCAGAGATTTTAATGCCGCTATAAACCTAGAAAACTATGCACGTCAGTAGCTTGAGCTTCAAGCGATTTCAAGCCTGCTCTCGAAGATAAGTTGCAGACTGCGGTCAGTGGTCTTCTGTGAAGCAGGAAGCTAACTCCAAAACCCTCTTGGGTAAGTTTGGGTAAGTTTAGTAAAATGGAAGGTGGTAATATAAATATAACGACAGGGTTCCTCGAACTCCGTCGTAGTAGTCAAATTTCTACAGAAGCAGGGGGTACGGGTAACGGTGGCGATATTGATCTTAATGCTGAGAATATAGTTATTCTCGAAAATAGTAACATTACTGCCAATGCTTTTGAGGGTGCGGGTGGCAGTCTTAGCATTACCACTGAAGGTTTATTTCAATCTCGCGATAGTGAAATTACAGCCAGTTCGGCACTGGGTGTTTCTGGTATAGTGACTATCAACAACCCGNGGGTACGGGTAACGGTGGCGATATTGATCTTAATGCTGAGAATATAGTTATTCTCGAAAATAGTAACATTACTGCCAATGCTTTTGAGGGTGCGGGTGGCAGTCTTAGCATTACCACTGAAGGTTTATTTCAATCTCGCGATAGTGAAATTACAGCCAGTTCGGCACTGGGTGTTTCTGGTATAGTGACTATCAACAACCCGGAAGTAGACCCCAGTAGTGCTGTTGCCCCTTTGCCAGAGGAAACTACAGACCTCAACCAACTTGTAGCAGCAGGTTGTGCAGGTAGTGGGGATAGTTCTTTTACTTTTATTGGTCGTGGCGGTATACCTGTTGCTCCAATGGAAACATTGCGCGGTCAAACTCTGTGGCAAGATTTAGAAAATTATGCAGTTTCAGGAGAGCGAACATTTTCAGGAAATCAAATTGTCACCCATGAGACTTTACCCAAATATCAAAATCAGTTAATCGAATCAACGGGTTGGATATTTCACCCAGATGGTAGGGTAGAATTAGTAGCAGTTATGCCTAATCAGAATTGGTATCGACCAATTAATTGTCAAGATTTATAGGGGTATTAATTCCAGGAGACCACATTCAATAATTGATAATTGATAATGGATAATTGATAATTACCTCTCCCTAAAAGGAAGAGAATTAAATAAAAGGAAAATAAATTAATTGTTTCTCTTGATCTAGTTGGCTTTAAACCTTAATTATTCGGTAAGGATGTTGCATAGAGCGTCGTTTTGGTTGTGGCAAAGATTGCAAAATACTCCAATACACCCTATTTTTTAAATAGATATCAAATGGGTTCCATCTACTATTACAGGCGTAGGAATACTAAAAATTTAACTTATTTTTAACCTGGTCTTTACTCTAATGTTCTCAGAGTATCCTAGATTCAAAAAAAAGGGCATTGGTGATTTTGGCTATGATTTTCGGCATTCTAGAAACCGGGTTTGTTGGAGACAGATATCAGTATGTATCGGCATCTAATACAAACCCGGTTTCTTATAACACGCTTTTGATATTTCATAGCTCATTCACCAACGCCAAAAAAAGAACTACTTGTAGTACCTTATAAATAAATAAAATTTTATGCTGATATGCTGAAATTTTCCCGTTTTCGATCTTCTATCTTCCTGAGTAATCTAATATTAGGGCTATTAACCTTTATATTAGTCACAACTATTTTGCCAGCATTCGATCGCTATGCCCCAACTGCTTTTGCCCAAACACCGATACAACAAATAGAACAAAAAGGCCGAGAGCTTTATCAGCAAGGCCAATTTTTAGAAGCAATTGATAATTGGCAAAAGGTTGCTCAAGACTATGCAAAACAAGAACAATTTATTCGTAAAGCTCAAACTTTAAACTATATTTCCACAGCATATCAAGCTTTGGGAGAATGGCAGGCAGCGAAAGAAGCGATCGCCTAGAAGTAATTCTTTCCCTACCCGATCGTCCCTTGCTTCATTACATTACTCCACTACCGCAAGAGGAAATTCAAAGCACTCTTGAACAACTGTACTCTGCATTTTATATTGGATTTTCCCAAAAAGAAAGACTCAAACTTGCTCAAGAAGTATACAACTGGCTAATTCAACCAGCAGAAGTAGATTTAGCAGCTAATAATATTCAGACTCTAGTATTTGTGCTTGATGGCTTCCTGAGAAATATACCAATGGCTAGTTTATACGATGGTCAACAGTATCTGATTGAGAAATATAGCATTGGTCTGAGCCAAGGGTTGCAATTATTTCCAGAGGGCCTCGAAAGTGCAAGACTTAATGTTTTAATGTTGGGTCTTACTGAAGCACGTCAAGGTTTTACCCCTCTACCAGGAGTAGGAGTTGAAATTGAAGAAATTGCCAAAAAAATAGACTCAAAAACTATTCTCTTGAACGAGGAATTTACTCAAGTAGCTTTCCAAAAGAAAGTAGAAGGTAAACCATTTCGGGTAGTTCATTTAGCAACTCATGGTCAGTTTAGTTCCGATCCAGAAGAAACATTTCTGTTAACTTGGGATACTCGCCTCCAGGTTAAAGAATTTTCTGAATTATTACAAGAACAAAATCGAGACCCAATAGAATTACTGATACTTAGTGCTTGTCAAACTGCTGCTGGAGATAATAGAGCTGGATTAGGTTTGGCTGGATTAGCTTTGCGTTCTGGTGCCCGCAGTACCCTAGCAACATTGTGGTCTGTTGACGATTTGTCTACGGCTGAATTTATGATAGATTTTTACCAGGTGCTAACTACTAAATCTGAAACTAATTTGACTAAAGCAGAAGCGCTCCGCCAAGCTCAAATAGCTTTAATAAAAAATCCACAATACAATCATCCTTCCATTGGCATTTTTGACAATGTTGTTGGTATTTGATAACTGAGGATAGCTGAAGGAATTATAATAATATTTCCCCTTTAATTTAGGTCTGCCACTGGTTTGACCGTTTTTATCAGGTTTGGTAAAGTTATCCATAGTAGTTTGTACGCGCTGGATCACATCTTGCAATACCTGGGAGTATGTTGTTGGTATTTGATAACTGAGGATAGCTGAAGGAATTATAATAATATTTCCCCTTTAATTTAGGTCTGCCACTGGTTTGACCGTTTTTATCAGGTTTGGTAAAGTTATCCATAGTAGTTTGTACGCGCTGGATCACATCTTGCAATACCTGGGAGTGGATGCACTTGTATTCACCGAAGAGTTTTTGAGTTTGTGCTAAGTTGGCTAACTGTACTGTTTCCCAAGCTACATAACCATTTATTATGTTGGGATGTTTGTCACCTTTTCTAGT
>NZ_LGSU01000881.1 GCF_002260545.1 Hydrocoleum sp. CS-953
AATAGTTTTAATTTCATCAGCAACTACTTCTACATGAGGAAGTTGTAGAGCTGGATAATAATCATTGGAAACTAAAATCCGCTTACAACCAATTTCATGGTCTGGTTTCAGAATAGCTCTAAGATTTTCATCTTTAACAATTCGATTCCTTATGAAATTAAGCAAACCACTAACAAGTTTTCCGGGGATAGTATCTTGTTGTACTGTTATATAAATAACAAAATATTCCAGGGCTAAATACAAGAACCATCGGTACAATCTAAGTATGAATGGGAAAGTTTTACCTAACCAATGAAAAAAGTTTGAAAATTTAAAATCAGGTTTAGGTGAAATCCATGGAGCGCTACGTTGAAAAACAATCAATTTTTTCACCTGTTGAGCGATAATTGGAATAAACTGAATTGCACTTGCACCAGTACCAATTACTGCTACTGTTTCATCCTTTAAATCATGGTCATGATTCCAACGAGCGGAATGAAATTGAGTTCCCGAAAATGTTTCTAGACCATCAATATGAGGAATTTTTGGTTGATTTAATTGTCCACAAGCACTAACTAAAATATTCGCAGAAAATTCTTCTCCAGAAGCACTATAAATACGCCAAATATTTTTTTCTGCTTCAAAAACAGTCTTAGTAATTTCTGTGTTAAAAGTAATATGTTTTCTAATATCATATTNGTTGATTTAATTGTCCACAAGCACTAACTAAAATATTCGCAGAAAATTCTTCTCCAGAAGCACTATAAATACGCCAAATATTTTTTTCTGCTTCAAAAACAGTCTTAGTAATTTCTGTGTTAAAAGTAATATGTTTTCTAATATCATATTTCTCAGCACAGTTTTCTAAATATTCTAGTATTTCTGGTTGTTTGGGATAATTCCGACTCCAGTCAGTTTTGGGTTCAAAGGTATATGAATATAAAATAGATGGTGTATCACAACCACAACCAGGGTATGTATTATCATGCCATGTCCCCCCTACGTTATCTGCTTTTTCAAAAATTTTGAAGGTTGTGATACCAATTTTTTTGAGGTTAATTGCCATACACATACCAGATATTCCAGCACCAATAATCGCAATTTCTAAGTTTTCTTCTGAGTTACTAGAAATTTGTTTATTCATTGTGATTTCTCCAATAATTTTCTCTATATTAAATGTATATTTATTCNACACATACCAGATATTCCAGCACCAATAATCGCAATTTCTAAGTTTTCTTCTGAGTTACTAGAAATTTGTTTATTCATTGTGATTTCTCCAATAATTTTCTCTATATTAAATGTATATTTATTCAGGTAATAATTCAGCCTCGAAAATATAACAAATAGACAAGATATCTATTCTACCTGGGAATAATTATACAACACAGAATCATTTGTAATTAAAAAGCCTAAGAAACAAGTTTCCAAGTTACGCTAAAGAATACATCTTTGATGTTATTTGAGAGTATAATTTTGCCTTCTGAAAATTCCACATTACGTTCAAGGTCTACACCAACCCAATCAGGAATTACACTAACTTCCACATGGTGAATAACTGTACTATCTCGTAATTCATATTTACCACTGTAAGAAAGATAGTTTCTAGCAGCGCTAAAATATCTCAAGCTTGCCTTAATAGATTTGCCAAGATTGGCGATTAATTTTAGTCCCAATTTAACATCTTTCAACTCTTGCATTTCTTCCATTGAGAGGCCAAGAAGTGGGCGATCTGTGGTCATAATTGTCACAGAAACATATCCATTTTCAGTATATACAAGATAGCCTGTAGGATTTTTACCGTATGGGTAATCAATTTTTTGTTTACCATCCACAGTGTAAAAATCAGCAAGTTTCCAAGTGCCTACTAAATTATCTTTTGAGATTAAATTATCACTCATTTTTTCTCCTACTAAATCTTTAAGAACATCTGTCTGCCTATTCGCAACAGCTTTTTGTGAATTATAATTTGTTTCTGAACTTATATCTATTAGTTTGTTTTGTTCATAAGTTTTTCCTGAATCGAAAGTATTGCCATAATACGAGGCTATACCTAAGCTAGAAAATAGAAGGAAGGTAGTAATAAACACCCAAATTTTGCGCTTCATAAACTTATTCTTTTTATCCTTGCCTTTTTAGGAAAACCCTCCTTAATTTTAAATTTTATTAGAAAAGGGTGCAAACTTTGCACCCTAATAATTTATTGAGTAATTAATTCTGGTAAAAGTTCTTGAGAAATTAGCTCCAAAAGTAATTTTTGGCTATCTTTCAAAAACATAAACATATGTTTACCAGGTATCCGATCTATTTTGAGGTTGCTGTTAGTATACTCAGACCAATGAGAAAGTTGGCGATCGCTAAGTGTATTATCATCTACTCCACTAAAACTAGAGATGGGGCAATTTAGTGGCTTTTTCTCTACATAGTGATAGTAGTAACTTTTTAACAGTTGAAAATCTGCCTTAAAGATATTCATTAATTCATTGAAAAGCGATGGATCTTCAGAAATAGTTTTGGGAATTTCTGAAATTTCTAGAAGATAATTGAGTCGTTCTGCTTCTGAAAGAGATTCTATTTTTTCTAACAAAGTATTATCTGATGGTGGAACTACACCACTTAGAAACAACTGCATTGGTTTCAAATTATGTTTTTCTTCGAGAAAATAGGCAAGCTCAAAAGCAATAAACGCTCCCATACTATGACCAAAGAAAGCAAAAGGTTTATCTAAATAAGGAGAAAGGACATCTGCTAAAACCTCAATTAGACTGGCAAAATCTGTAAAAGGTTGTTCCTGAAGACGTCTTTGTCTTCCTGGTAGTTGAATGGGTAACACTTCTATTTCTGGAGGCAAAGCATCAGACCATTGTTGATAGATAGAAGCACTGGCACCCCAGGGGTGGAAGCAGAATAAACGGGTACTTGCATTAGGTTTTGGTTTGTGGTATGCAATCCAACCGCCTTCTTTTTTGGCCTCAACTGGAGTTTGGTCAGAACCACTATCAGTCAATTGTTCAACCAATGCTTCTGCTAATTCCATGATACTAGGACCTTGCAAAATTAAGCTAGCAGGTATAGTTACTGCTAGTTGTTTTTCGATTTTGCTCCGGAGTTCCACAACGCTCAAAGAATCAAAACCTAATTCTAGAACAGATTCGTTGAGGTCTAAACCTTCAGAAGTATTTAATTGCAGTACCTTAATTGCCAACTTCTGCAAATATTCTACTACCATCANTTCCATGATACTAGGACCTTGCAAAATTAAGCTAGCAGGTATAGTTACTGCTAGTTGTTTTTCGATTTTGCTCCGGAGTTCCACAACGCTCAAAGAATCAAAACCTAATTCTAGAACAGATTCGTTGAGGTCTAAACCTTCAGAAGTATTTAATTGCAGTACCTTAATTGCCAACTTCTGCAAATATTCTACTACCATCAACTTACGTTCTGCTACTGGAGCAGCTTGCAACTTCTCAATATCTATTACTGATGAAGGGGAAACTAAATCTTCTGATTCTGTAGACTTTTGCTCCGACTCTATAGCAGGTTTGAACTGTTGTTGTTTCAGCAACTCTAGTATTTTCGGCACTAACTCCAGTTCACTTTCTGAGAGATTACCTGTTTCTGCTAGTTGCTTGGTTAAAGTTTCTGTTGCTGTGTCTGTTATCTGAGTAAGAGTTGATTCTGATAACCCCGACTTCTCATTTTCTATCCAATACCTTTGTCGTTGGAAAGGATAAGTAGGTAAGGCCACTTTTTGTCGCTGATAATTTCCGTCAAATCCTGACCAATCTATTTTTGCTCCCCGAACGTACAATTCTGATAGACTAGAAAGTATTTGCTGCCATTCATCCACATTAGGACGTAATGATGGCAACCACTCACCTGCATCTTCTGGCAAACATCGACGCCCCATACCTAATAATATTGGTTTTGGTCCTACTTCTAGGAAAATATCAATTCCCTGTTGCTGCACAGCATCCATACTTTGGGCAAACTTAACCGGTTGTCGGACATGATCTACCCAATATTTAGCGGTAGTAATACTACTATCTGCCTTTGTCCCTGTGACGTTAGATATTACCGGAATCCTGGGTGTCTTATAGTCAAGTTGATTAGCTATCTCCTCAAACTCCTCTAACATTGGTTCCATTAGAGGTGAATGGAAAGCATGAGATACTTGCAGTTGTTTCGTTTTAATTCCTTCTGACTCTAACTTAGTAGCGATCGCCCTTACCGCTTCTGACTCCCCAGAAATCACCACACTTGCAGGTCCATTAATCGCTGCCATAGCTACTTTATCTGTGTAATTCGTCAGGAGAGGACGAACTTTTGATTCTGATGCCATAACAGAAACCATTTCTCCTCCTGGGGGTAACTCTTGCATTAATCGTCCCCTGGCAGTAATTAATTTTAATCCGTCTTCTAAACTAAAGATTCCCGCTATTGTTGCTGCCACATATTCACCTACACTGTGACCCATGACTACATTTGGTTTGATTCCCCAAGATTCCCATAATTTAGCTAGGGCGTATTCTATGGCAAATAGTGCTGGTTGAGTATAAGCTGTTTGGTGTAGGGGGGATGAATCTTCTTCAGTGTCAGAATACATAACATCTAACAGAGAAATTTTGTCTGATTCTTCTTGTTCCTCAACAATTGCACTGAAAATTTCATTACACCGCTCGATCGCCTGTCGGAAAACTGGTGCTTGCTCATATAATTCCCGACCCATATTAACGTATTGGGAACCTTGACCTGTGAATAAGAAAGCCACCTTTGGTATGGTGCTACTTGATACCTGTCCTGAGAATATTTCCTCAGCCGTTAATTTCTCCAATAGCTCCGCTTTGTTAGCTGCAATAACTGCTAATCTTTGATTCAAATGGGCACGTCCTATATTAGCTGTATAACAAATATCACCTAATTCATCCTCATTATTTTCTTTTTCCAGGTAATTTTGATAACGAACCACCAAATCTGCCAAAGCTTTTTGGGTTCTAGCGGACAGAGTTAATACATGGAGCGATCGCTCTGTCTCATTTTTACTTTTCACCTGTTCTGGTGCTGATTGTAAGATAGCATGAGCATTAGTACCACTCATGCCAAATCCACTAATTCCTGCCAACAGAGGTTTATCTGGTTTTTCCCAAGGTATCGCACTTGTTGCTACCTCTGCCGAAATTTTATCCCAATCAATCTGAGGGTTAGGTTTATTAAAGTGAAGATTTGGTGGAATTT
>NZ_LGSU01000882.1 GCF_002260545.1 Hydrocoleum sp. CS-953
ATCTATAGCAATCCCCGCATAGGTTCCGGGTAATTAAAAAGTAAATAAAAAAGTTGAAACTCTCACCTATTCCCTAAAAAGCAGTAATATTTTTGCTACGAATAAAATAGGATTCCTGTAGTGCGATAATTGATTTTATTTTCTATTATTGGAGATGTCTATTAGGTAGGGGATATTTGGAAATCGTCTACCTATTTTTTTATATTAAGTATTGTAGGTTGGGTTGAGGAATCGAAACCCAACTAAAGATTTATTATATCAAGCCTCATTAATTAGTGACAATAAAAATCTTCTTCTCTTTTAACAGAGATTTTGCGAAACAAATTTTTCCTTACTCCCTACTTCACATTCTCTATTCCCTAATTCCTGAAAGTTTTTATTCAGATACAATTCTTAATAGACAATTCCTAAATCAGTGTGTTACAAGAGAAATTAATGTATTACAAAACAAATTAATTTCTTTAGGAGCATAGAAACTTATGTCTACAAATACACCAACTCTTGCAGGATTATATGTTGTATCCTCAGAGGAGAAATTGACTTTTCCTCTGAAACACACGGAAGTTAAAGCCAAAATAGCGGGCAACCTATCCCGCGTCGAAGTCACTCAAAAATTTGAGAACCCATTCACCGAACCCCTAGAAGCAACTTACGTTTTCCCACTGCCAGACGAAGCTGCCGTCGATGAAATGGAAATAAAAATCGGCGATCGCTTGATTAAAGGCAATATCAAAAAACGGGAAGAAGCAAAACAAATTTACCAAAAAGCTAAACAAGAAGGTCGTACTGCTGGACTACTGGAACAACAGCGCGACAATATTTTCACTCAATCTCTTGCCAATATTAAACCAGGGGAAGAAATAGATGTGATTATTCGCTATACAGACTCCCTTAAATTTGAAGGTGGCGACTATGAATTTGTGTTTCCGATGGTAGTTGGGCCGCGTTATATTCCGGGAATGCCTATAGATGGAAGTGGAGATACAGATGAAGTTCCCGATGCTAGTAAAATTACCCCACCAATAGTTCCTCCCGCGACTCGTTCGGGACATGATATTGGTGTCACAGTAGAAATAGATGGCGGGATGCCAATTTTTCAAGTTCGTTCCACATCTCACCAAATTCAGAAATCTGAACAGGGAGAAATTGTCACAGTCAAATTAGGGAATGAAGATACTATCCCCAATAAAGACCTCATTCTCCGCTATCAAGTTGCCAGTAATAATACCAAAGCAACGGTATTAACTCAAGCAGACAAACGTGGCGGACATTTTGCTCTTTATCTAATACCAGCATTACAGTATCGCCCGGATGAAATTGTACCCAAAGATGTTGTTTTTCTAATGGATACTTCTGGTTCGCAACGAGGGGAACCAATACGCAAATCCCAGGAATTGATGCGCCGTTTTATTCACGGACTTAACCCCAATGATACTTTCACAATTATCGACTTTGCCAATACAACCACAAAATTATCAGAAACACCCTTATCAAATACACCTAAAAACGTTGCCACTGCAATTAATTATGTTAATCAATTAGATGCAAATGGTGGTACTCAAATGCTCAATGGTATCCAGGAAGTTTTGAATTTTCCATCCCCATCTGCGGGAAGACTGCGGAGTATTGTCATGTTGACTGATGGATATATCGGTAATGAAAAAGCTATCTTGGCGGAATTGCAAGAAAAACTTAAACCAGGCAACCGACTTTATAGTTTTGGTGTCGGTAGTTCCGTGAATCGCTATTTGATTAACCGTTTAGCAGAAATTGGGCGGGGTATTGCCAGAGTGGTGCGACAGGATGAACCCACTGAGGAAGTAGCAGAGAAATTTTTCCAACAAATTAATAATCCTGTTTTGACTCAAATTGAGATTAACTGGAATGGTAAGGGTGAAGCACCAGAAATTTATCCAGTGGCAAGTCCAGATTTATTTGCCGAACAACCGTTAGTTTTATTTGGTCGGAAACAGGATACTGTAGCGGGTGAGTTACAAGTTAATGGTATTGCTGCGGGTGGAGAAATTTATCAGCAGAGTTTTCCAATTAATTTTGCTGAGTCTGGGAATGTGGCAGTTGCTCAACTTTGGGGAAGGCAAAAAATTAAGCATTTGACGAATCAGATGTTTGATTATGAGAAGAAGTCGATGGTAGATAAAGTGACACAGACTGCTTAAGTTACAATTTGTGTCTTGATATAACGGTTTTGGTGGAGTTAGTTAAGGAGTTCGAGGTGAACCTGGCGGGTAAAGTATTTCGATGGAAGTTCCTGTGGAAATGCCAGAAGGAGTTAGTTATGAGGGGATTTTGGGTGCAGTAGTGGCACAACCTCAAGCAGAATATCTTTTGGCACGTCGTCGGATGATGCCACAAAGTTTGGCACGCACTAAGAGTATGAAGGCTCGAAGAAGTCGTCCATCTCCTGCAAATGCAAAGATGAGTATGGCTCCTAAATTTGAAACTTCAGATTTAGACACAACAGATTTTATGAGTCAGGAACGGGAAAGAGGAATTACAATTCCTGAATCAGTTGATTGTTTTTCTGACAGCGCAGATGAAAAATTTCTAGAAGCATATAGTGAAAACTCTGTAGATTTTCAGCTACCAGCTTTAAGTTTGAGTCTAGAACAAGATTCTGCAAGCTCAACTAATGCTCGATTGCAACTTATCCAAGCTATAGGATTAGATGAAGCAGGGCAAAAAAATTTGCAACAACATCTCCAAAATGTGAATATACCACCAAATATTAATGGTGAAATAGTTTTGGAATTGCAGGTAAAAGGTAAGCGCGTACTCCGAGTCATTTTAGATGATGAAGTTTCTACATTGAAGGATAAAAAAGTAGTAGAAGAAATTAAGCGATCGCTACTCAAATGGCGTGTTCCCTCTGGTGCAGCAGAGAAGATTTTAATTACAATAAAAGTTAGTTCCTAATAGTCAAGAATTGGGGAATAGGGAAATGGTAGGGTGTGTGACGGCATCCTCTTTTTGAGAGTAGGGAAACTCAAGAAATTTTGCCGTCACGCACCTTTTTTTTGAGATGGTAGATAATCTGATGGTGCGTTACTATGAAAGCGATTCAGTACAACTTGTAGTGGATTGTTTCATCTTAAATGGTGCAATAGGAAATCTACCAGAGATTGCTTTCCTAACGGAATGCTCCGCAAACACTATCGTTTGCTATCGCAAAGCTTCGCTAACGCAATGACAATTCTAACGCACTATTTTAGCTGAAACGGTCCATTAGGGTGCGTTAGACGGCTTAAATTTAGACTATGAAAGAGATTCAACAATCCGTCGTAACGCACCATTTTAGGTCTTTCGGTCTACTACTACTGAAACCTTTAGATACTGGTGGTGCGTTAGCGAAGCGTAACGCACCCTACTAGACTGACACACCTTAAATGGTGCAATAGATGTAGGTTGGGTTGTTTGCGTTAGCATTGCGCAGCATGGGACGTTTGCGGAGCATTTCCAACGGAAAAACCCAACAAAAATCTTTCTCCCCTACTCCCCTACTCCCCTACTCCCNGAGCATTTCCAACGGAAAAACCCAACAAAAATCTTTCTCCCCTACTCCCCTACTCCCCTACTCCCTAATGCACAGTTTTAGCTGTGTCAGTCTACTACTGGACTACAAATGTAGGAAACTAAAACATATTCAATGGTGCGTTACGACGGATTTCTAAATTAGTTTCACCACTCAGGATGATAGCCGTCTAACGCACCCTACTGGAATGATTACTCCCTACTCCCTAAAATAAACAATATTCAATCCAAACTTGTTTAATTGTCTTTTCACCCGCTTCAGATCAGAATAAATTGCGCCGAACTTCTTGTAATCCTAACTCAATAAACTCAGCAAGTTCTTTCTCCGATAAAGGCCAAGGAGGGCCATCAGGTACAGAATCATTGTCCCGTATGCGAGTAATGACCAAAAGTGTACCTCTATTTGCTACTAAAGGAGCAATACAGTTAATAACTTGCGATCGCATCTCTACTGGCAAAGCTTGAATAGTTCGCGACTCTATTACTAAATCAAATTTACGATGCCATTCAGAATTTAAGGCCAACAGATCGGCAACCACATAGTTTACTGAAGAATTAGGAAATCTTTCCTGACACCAGGCGATCGCCTTTGTAGAAATATCAAAAGCTGTCACTTGAAAACCCAACTTTGCTAGACCTTCTGCATCATCACCCAAGCCACACCCAATAACTAAAGCAGTACGTCCTTCTCCTTGTGGTTGAGAAATATCTAACCACTCTTGTAGATAGGGATGTGTCGTTAAACGCGCCCAAGGTATTTGTCCAGCATCACCTTCCGCTTCAGAGTATAAAATATCAAACCATGCAGTGGGATTTGCTTTTTGTGATTCAGTTGCCTACTTCTTGACTTTTTGTTGAATAGCTTCTGGTTGTTGTTCAAACATTATGTTTTATGTTCTAATTTTTCAGTCTTAATTTTATCCCAGTGAAGTAAAAAATATAGTTTCCTTTTGGTAGTGAAGTGAGACATTTCCAATCAGAATAACTAAAATATTTGTAGGGGTTTGGTCTCCAAACCCATTCAACCGGACATAATATTACTTACCCCACACTTTACGCTCTGCACAACCTGATCGTTTTAGGCGTAAGAATTTCACTTCTGACTTTTGACTTTTGACTTTTAACTTCAGCTAGCGATCGACATCACAAAAATCCACCTATTTACTTCACTCTACTTTAGTTATCATTCTCACCTAATCAAGACTTTATGAGTCACTCCAACAGCTCGAAACAAAAGAGAAAATAAAAATATAGAGTTCAAGGTTTGTCCTATGCTTCAAGTTAACTTACTCCCTGGCGCAGTCAATGAAATTATGGCTTCTGTAGCTGAAAGTTCTTGTCTTACCAAATCAGATTGTTATGGCCTCATGGCTTCTATACTAGATGAATCAACCACAGAAGAAGAGCGTCGTTCTGTGGACAGGTTGTTACGTTCTGTAGTCCGAGGAAAGGTACAAGTGGTACCTCAAAAGTAATAATATTAAGCTCATTTTAGATAATATTTTAATGTAAATAATCGGTCTTCATCTTTTAATAAAAATAAGCCAATCATCGCTGCAAGTGTAGGTACAGCAGCCCAAAATAACTGGTTTCCTGGTGCATAAGGATTTAATAATTGTTTGTAGGTAGAAAGTACAGAAATTAGGTGCATTCCCAACATAGCTCCATAAGAAAAAGCTTTAAAT
>NZ_LGSU01000883.1 GCF_002260545.1 Hydrocoleum sp. CS-953
GGGAATAAATTGCCGATAATATAAGACTTCTAGCTCTTTTGCCCCTACTACAATTTGTAAATATACCAGCGCTCATTGCTATACAATGCGGAAAGTATAGGTGGGAAAATTTACAAGTATGTCCGAAGCGACTGGAATGGAGTGGAAGCAATCTTAGGGCTTTAAACTGCATCAACATTTCGTTAAATAGTCAGGTTTATTCGTACACCTACTTACACTGACGCAGTATTTGACATTGCTAAATTCCGTTTTGCTATTTGGATAAATATTTGGGATAAATCTCTTTCTCTGTTCCCTATTCTCTTTCCTTTTGCCTATCAACATAGTGCGTGTAACATTTTTGTATCGGTGTCGTGAAATATGTAAGGATATTACATCAAGCGTGAAATAAGAATGCTGTACTTATACCATTTATCAAAAATCTTGCTATATCCGAAATCTTGCTATATCCGATCGGGGTGAGGCAGGGACGTTTCACTGCGTGACATGAAACGCATTGTTGTTATGCAACGTCCTTACGGAAGTGTGGGAGGTGGGGGGAGAGGAAAAGTAGTGATAATCTATACTAAAGCTCCTAAATAATTGTCAAAAACAAACTTTGAATCTTGGTAACTATTGAGGTGTTCAAGTATAGCATTACTTTTAGTAATTAGTATTAGGTGAAATTTCAATAAACTTAAAGTTGAATCTTGGTAATGGCAATATTACCAGCAAAGCAAACATCTACATCTGTTCCTGGAGCGCGATCGCGTTCTTCATATTTCCCTGCATAATAAAAATCTTCTCCTTCCATCTGATAAGCTACTGGCAATGGTTGGGTCGATGGTTCGCAAAATACCATTTTTGGGTCTGGTGCTTCTGGTTCTAAATAGGGGAAATTTACATTCCAAAAAGCTCCTGGTTCAATGGGGCGGTTGAGTAAATCTGTTAATACTATTTTGGCCAAACGAGTTACTCTAGGCCAGTCCACAGGCTTTTTTCCTTGACGATATTGAGACAGGGCGATTCCTGGGATTCTATGAAATGCTGCTTCTCTTACTGCGGCTACAGTTCCAGATATGTAGACATCTACACCCATGTTACCCCCTGAGTTAATACCTGATAGCACCCATTTGACATTTTTACTGATGTGTGATAATGCAATTCTAGTACAATCTGCTGGTGTACCTGCGATCGCATACTCAACCTCAGACAGACATTTGATATTAATTGGCCCATTCGTAGTAACTTGATGTCCACAACCAGATAATTGTCCTTGGGGAGCAACAATAATACTATCGTCGAAAGATAGTAGAGGTAAATCAGGATTATTTACAGCTTCCCATAGTGCTTTAATACCAGGAGCATTAATTCCATCATCATTAGTGAGAATAAACGTCATATTTCTTAATAATTTTAACTTAGCCAAAGGGAAACTATAACATAAAAAAAGAAATATTTTTGTACTATTTCATACATCTCCGTAGGAGTCAAAAGTAATATCAATCAAGTAATCTCATATAGCGCTACGCGCTAGGGAATAGGGAATAGGGAATAGGGAATAGTAGACTAATAAAGGGTTTTCCTAGGTCATGCTGCGCAAACAGGATTTAGAAATGTCAANCTAGGGAATAGGGAATAGGGAATAGGGAATAGTAGACTAATAAAGGGTTTTCCTAGGTCATGCTGCGCAAACAGGATTTAGAAATGTCAAGAGCCTTAATGCGTAGCGCTATATTTGCAAAAATACTTTTTTCCTATTCCCTATTCTCTGTTCCATGTTCCCGGTTCCCTGTTCCCTAAAAGCGATAAATTTTTGGCTTTATTCACGCATTGAGATGCACCCTAATATTTATTGTCTCAAAACATTAACTGACAATAATTTCAGACAATTTGATCGACAAAAAAGTAATCAGGATGGAAACCAATTGATATTAAGTGGATTACAGGAAAAAAAGTATTGTGTTAAACTACTCATAAACTAAAGATAAAGAGTGAAAAGTCAATGTATGTTATTGCCTGCTGTTTTACACCCTGATATAATTGAGTTTCTCCGAAAAGATGTAGAAAGTAATTTACAAAAGAAAGTATGGGAATGTATTAAAAGACTAAAACACCAACAATTTAATAGTGGATTACGGGTAAAAAAGCTCAAAGGAATAAACAAAAGAGTATGGGAAGCTAGAATTAATAGTGCTAGTCGCTTAATTTTTACCTACGATAAATCACAGCGACCAGAAACAGGAAAAACGCAAGTTTATCTAGCAATTCAAGATATTTGTTTAGACCATGATGATGTATCACGACGTGCTAAAGCCAGGCAAAAAAGCCCTGATTCTGAATGGTTAGAAACAGCAGAATTTGAAGTCATTGTAGAGACCAGAAATTTCCAAAATCAGGATAATGATACAGATAAAAATATATCATATTCATCAGTAGAAAAAGCAAATATTGAAGCAGTGAAAGCTTTGGATTTGGAAACTAATTCAGATTTAACAGATGACGAATTGTTAGGAAATATTGAGTGGCGAGTATTAGAGTCAGAAACAGAATGGCAAAAAGCGATTATTGAGCAAAATACAGATTTACCTTTAAAGCTGACTCCAGAAGAATATCAATTGGCTAAATTGTCAGGAAATCTATTATTAAATGGTAGTGCAGGTACAGGAAAAACCACAGTAGCCTTATATAGAATGCTCCAAAAAAAACAGTATAGCAATTTAGGAAAACGTTTATATATTGCCTATAACGATTTGCTAGTTAATAATGCTGAAGAACAATTTCATCAAATAGTCAGTGCAAATAGTCAATTAGAAGCAGAATCGAAACACTCAACAAATCAAATAGTGTTTGAATTTAAAAATCTCCACCAATTATGTTTAGAAATCCTCGGTAATCATCAGATAATATATTATCCTCAAGATGAAGTTAACTATCAAGTATTCTCGGAAATGTACAAAGCACATCCTTTCAGAAAACAATATCCAACAACTTTAGTCTGGGAAGAAATTAGAAGTATAATCAAAGGTAAACAATTAGCAATTACAGAAAATATTTTACCGGAGAAAGAATATGAAAAAATTAGTAGAAACAGCATGATGTTAATGCCTAATAAACATCGAAGAGATATATATAAAATCGCCGAATGGTATCAAAAAAAACTCCACAAAGAAAAATTATATGATGACATAGATTTAGTCAGAAAAGTATTNATTTAATTTAGTTGCTCCCAGGGGAAATTTATTGTTTGCTGGAGACTCTTATCAAATGATTAGTCCTAGTGGTTTTCGCTGGGAAACACTAAAAGATAAATTTTATCCCCACAGAAAAGTAGAGCAACAAACTCTGAAATTTAACTTTCGGAGTGTAGGAAGTTTAGTAAAATTAGCAAATCAACTGCTAAAATTGCGTTCTAGATACTTAGGAGAATCTACAGGATATTATTCCAGGACTAATAGTATTTATGGTCAACCAGCTAGACTAATTTCAGCAGATAATCAGACATTAGTCAAAACATTAAAGGAAACATCTCTATATCCTGGTGATGCTATTTTAGTCAGAAAAGAATCAGATAAAGAAAGAATTAGAGCGGAACTAAATTCTAGTTTTGTTTTTACAATTGAAGAAATAAAAGGATTAGAATTCGATACAGTTTTTATCGTAGATTTTTTTCAGCCACAAGCAAAACTTTGGAGTAAAGTAATACGAGGTGGGGTACTAAAAGAAAAAGAAAAACCACAACTACAACTAGAATTAAACTTACTTTATGTAGGAATTACTCGTGCCAGCAGAATATTAAATATTTGGGAATCAGAGCTTAGTCAACTTTGGCAAGAACCAGAATTAACAGGTTTATTTCAGTCAATAATTCCTGAATTAGTAAGAAGCGATCGTATAGAACCTAGCCCAGAAACGTGGCGTAAACAAGGACAATATTATCTAAAAGCCGAGTTTTATCAACAAGCGAAAGAATGCTTTAGTAAATCTGGCGATGTAATTTTAGAGAAACAAGCTCAAGGCAAATTATTAATTCAAAAACAAGCTTATAATGAAGCAGCAGAAATTTTTGTTGAATTAAAAGAATGGCAAGATGCAGCACTGTTATTTGAAAAAGTAGAAAAATGGCAACAAGCAGCAAAATATTGGGCAGAAATTGGGGAATATAATAAGCAAAAAATTTGTGAAGCTTCTCAACTAGAAACAAGTCTAAAATGGTCAGAAGCAGCTAAAAAATGGGAAGAAATCCCAGATTTTGCTAATGCTAAACGGTGCTGGATGAATATTCCTGAAAAAAAAGCAGAATACCGCGCTATTGAATTTGAAAAGAAGAAACAATGGCTGAAAGCTGCTACTGAATACGAGTTAGCAAAAATGCCTCAGAAAGCAGCATTTTGCCGAGCTAAAGAATTTGAAAAGAAAAGACAATGGGAAGATTCTATTACCCAATATGAAATAGCAGGTATGACAGAAAAAGCCGAAAAATGTCGTCAGGAAGGAGCAGATGCATTACACCAACGGGGATTAATCAAACTACAAAAAAGAGATAATACTGGCGCTCTAGAAGACTATAATCTTGCCATACTTCTAGAGCCAAATAATCATCAATTTTATCACAATAGAGGTATTGCAATTGCCCAAATGGGAAACTTAAAAGGGGCTATAGAAAATTTCCAAAAAGCATTAGAACTCGATCCAAAAGACCTGCAAATCTATAATAATTTAGGAGCAGTTTATGTAGAATTAGGAGAATTAGATCGAGCCATAGAGCTTTTTTCTGAAGCTCTGCAATTAAATACTGAAGAATCTCAAATCTACCAAAACTTAGGAGTAGTTCGTTTTAAAGCTGGAGATCCGCAAGGAGCTATAGCAGATTATAATCAAGCCATACAATTTAATCCCAATAAAGCAGAAGCTTACTATAATCGAGGAATTGCTCATCGTTTCCTTAGAAATAACCAAGATGCAATTGATGACTTGACAAAAGTATTACAACTCAATCCTAAAGTTGTAGATGCTTATACCCAGAGAGGTATTATCAGGTTTGAGATGAAAGATATACAAGGAGCAACTGCCGACTTTAATGAAGCCATTAAACTTAATCCTAAACATCCGGAAGCTATCTACACCCGAGCCGTAATTCGTCGTCTGACTAAAGATAACCAAGGTTCACTAGCTGATTTTAATCAAGTTATCAAGATTCATCCTAACTATATGGATGCTTACATCAAACGAGGTATAGTTCGTTTCGATCTTGGAG
>NZ_LGSU01000884.1 GCF_002260545.1 Hydrocoleum sp. CS-953
ACCACCAGCAACGGTCTCGGACACATTGAATACCCTGCTCATTATGAGAAAATTTTTGAGTCTAGCTAAAACTTCTCCATTAAAAAGCCCATATTTAGAGCCAAAAAAACTGTCACAATGAAATTGAGGATAAATATCAGCCACCGGACAGTTTAACTTTTCCGCTAACTTTTCTGGTATTACCTCTGTTTTATCCCCCCGTTTGGAATGCTCCCAGTCATTAAATACGAGATTGGTCTTGTCCAAGCATTGAAATATATCATCAATAGGTTTCATTGCCAAGCTATCAGCATCAAAAAAAACAAAACGTTCAAATTCTCCTTCAAACGCTGCAAACTTACGATGAACAAAGCCCTTGTACCAACCTGGCCTCAAATACTTAGGGTCTTTAGCCCTTGGATGTGCCTCCCAAACATCATTAATAAAATTATCCCACTGTTGAATTACTGATAAGTTACTGAATAAGGTAACGTTGGGACGGGACTGAATCTCCCATTTAACTTTTCTTAGGTGGTCATTATAGGGAATTATGCAAACAGGTATATGAGTNCAAAGCCCTTGTACCAACCTGGCCTCAAATACTTAGGGTCTTTAGCCCTTGGATGTGCCTCCCAAACATCATTAATAAAATTATCCCACTGTTGAATTACTGATAAGTTACTGAATAAGGTAACGTTGGGACGGGACTGAATCTCCCATTTAACTTTTCTTAGGTGGTCATTATAGGGAATTATGCAAACAGGTATATGAGTTCCAATGTTTTTTTCTATACTGTTCAGCAGAGCGACCATTTGATCGTAAACAGTATCATTAGCAAGCGTATAAATACCAGAGAACATGATTGATAATTGTCCAGCTTTTGAGCATAAATTCTGATTTATGCTATAGATATTCGCTTGACCATGAGGTAAATCAGGAAACTATAGTCATTTTAGTTTAGATTGAAATGAGGGTTTTTTGCTCTAAAGGGGGTTCAGCTAAAAAAGTGTTTCATTCTTATTTGGAATGACTATATAAATAATTGCTTCACTATGACTAAACTATAATTAACAAGAACCCATAATTTTACTTGGACAAAACTTTCTTGAGATTCTATTTATAGATCAGTTCTAATAATAGAAGTAATATTGTTAACCTAAGAGAAAGTTATAACTCAGCTCCTCACCGCCATTCTGCCTAATTCTCAAGGAGGGTCAAAATGAAAGAACAAAATCAAACTCGTAATATATCTGTTGGTATTGTGGCCAGTGTCTGTGCATTGGCAGTGGCGGTAGGNTATTGTTAACCTAAGAGAAAGTTATAACTCAGCTCCTCACCGCCATTCTGCCTAATTCTCAAGGAGGGTCAAAATGAAAGAACAAAATCAAACTCGTAATATATCTGTTGGTATTGTGGCCAGTGTCTGTGCATTGGCAGTGGCGGTAGGTGGTGGCATCGCCTTGTGGACAAATTTAAAATCAACCACCACAAAAACTTCTGATAATTCCCAGAATCTCACAAACCCCTCAACTCAAAACTCACCTAATCAAACTCTACCTGTTCCACCTCCTGCTACAATTGATTCTCCAGACTCCCAACTATCTCCTTTCTCTATCCAACCAGAACCTAAAGCAGTTACAGAAAAGACTGTGGAACTATACTGGGTTAAGGATAGTGCTGGAGAGATTGGTTTAGTTTCCTCTGGGGTAAAAATCAAAGCAGCAAACGAACCGGAAGCTATTTTGACCGCTGCTTTTGACCGTTTATTATCTGGACCAGAAAATACAGATGTGGTCAGCGCCATACCCGAAGGAACCAAAATTCAAGCCTTAACTGTGGAAAATAATGGAGTCTACATTGACTTATCTGAAGAGTTTACTTCTGGAGGTGGTAGTGCTTCAATGATGGGGCGTTTGGGACAAGTTATCTATACTGCCTCTAGTTTAGAACCAGATGTTAAAGTTTGGATTTTCGTGGGTGGTAAACCTTTAGAAATGCTGGGGGGAGAAGGATTAGAAGTATCTCAACCTATTACTCGGCAGAATTTCCAACAAGAGTTTCAATTAAATTAAGGGAGTAGGGAGTAGGGAGTAGGGATTCATTCATTAATTGATAATTGATAATTGATAATTGATAATTGATAATTGATAATTGATAATTGATAATTGATAATTGATAATTGATAATTACCTCTCCCTAAAAGGGAGAGGATTGACGAATAAGGAAAAGATTTATTTTTTTCCCCTTGAAAGGGGAGGCTTCAAGGCGTGAATAATCTAATTATTTAATTGTTTAATTATTAATTATTTCGCTAAGGAAGACATTGAAAAAGTCAGGGTAGTGGAGAGTAATCAGTTAACTATGGAGTACAAAAATTTGGATAATTTATTTTCTGCTATTACCTTAGATAAGGTTTGCTGATTAAATCTAAAAGCATTTACATATAAAGACTTTAACCTTTGTATGTACGAAAAAAGTGCAAGCTTTTTGTGAACCATAGCTCATAATGTGAGGATTTTGAGGAGACAAGGACAGAAAAATTAAGGGTCAATTCTTCCAACTACATCCTCTGTAATTCCCCATTCCTCCTGACTCCTGACTCCTGACTCCTACCCTAACCCATAAAACTTATTCAGCAAACCCTATTTAATCAGAATCTCGATTTACAGTATCGGGGGAAAAAGCAGGCAAACAAATAGCAATATATTCTGCTCCCTCTGCGCCAGGGGTACTATATCTTACCCATTCTCCTTTACGAGCTATGACTGCTTGGCCAGGATTAACTTCTAATTTTCCACCTTCATATTCAACACATAGAGTCCCCTTAAGCACCAGAGTAAATTCATCAAATTCTGGCCTTTGACCTGGTTCCATCCAACCACTGGGAGAGTGCATTTGGGCAATGCTAATAACATCAGTTTGACTATTTACACGACCAATATACTCATCAATTTGCTTAGGTTTATTACCAGTAGATTCAATCCTAGTAGGTTTTTCAATTAATTCTGCCATGATATTAATATTGATAAACTTTAGCAAGTGCTTGCTAATTAAATCTCAAAATTGACATATAAACGCTTTAGCGTTTTTGGGGTCGAAAAAAGTCCCAGGTCTTCCGTGCTTAAAACTCATGTATGTTGATATGCATGAGCAGACAAGATTCGATCGCCTAAGCGGAACGGAGTTCTATCTCCCCAACCTCCCCACACTCCCCAACACTCTGCCTTTTTTCAGCAAACCCTAATTAGGGTTAACTAACATTAGAGGTTGATTGTATTCAACAGGTTCTCCATTCTGAATTAAAATTTCCACAATTTGTCCAGATACCTCAGCCTCAATCTCATTCATTACCTTCATCGCTTCAATAATACAAACTGTTTGGCCAGAAGTAATCCGATCGCCCACTTCCACAAAAGGTGGTTCATCTGGAGCAGGAGCGCGGTAAAAAGTACCAACAACAGGAGACAAAATTTCTTCAAATTTGTTTGAAGCTGTAGGTGGCGCTGCTGAAGGTATTGCAGGGGGTTTTGACATGGCCGTTGTTTCCAACGGGGCTACAGTAGGAGAAACTAATTCGGAAACAGCATTACTCTGGTCAGGAGAAGGTAATAAGGGGCGATCGCTGAGTGAAGTTCCTTTGCGTACCGTCAGTTCTAAATCTCCACTTTTTAAAGTCAACTCGGAAATATTAGTTTGGTTTATTGCTGTTAGTAGTTCCCGAAGTTGATGTAAATCTAATTGCACAGTTCGTATATCCCCAGTTAATTGGCGTTAAACTAAATTAATTTTGAATCAAAATATAGATTTTATAGGACTTACGCGCCCGAAACCCGATTTCTATAAGAAATCCTCCTGAATGAAAAATAGACATCTAGGAAATAGGAAAAAACAGAAATAGGTTTTCTGGGTTCTCTTGCGTCAGTCCTGGTTGAGCAGAAAGTTGGCATTTATATCCCCAATATCCTTTCGAGGGAACGTCATCAGGGAATGCCAATCAATCTTGCGCTTCTACCAGAAATTTGCTATTATACATAAGGCTGCCCGTCTCGCTGTTTCTAAGGGAGCGGTCAGTAGGGAAACGTAGTATGGAGTAACCATCAGACCAGAAAAATTCTTGGTCTATAAAGGCCCTGCAATGTTTCACTGCGCCACATGAAAAGAGTAGCTCTTCTGCTTCGCTCCGCGACATGGAAAGCGGAGCATTCCCTATACGAAAAAGCAAAGCTCTAACCCAGGAGGCAAAAAGCAACATAAACTGCACGTCATAAGGTGAGCGAATCCCATTTAGTTACGCCATGCGCAACGTCAAGAGGATATCAATTATTGCTTAAGTATAGAGGTAGAAGTGTCAAATGCAAAGTTAGAAATTATAAAACTTAAGAGCAAAAAGCAGGGGATCATCCCCTGCCAGGAAGACTGAAGGACTTCTTGCCAAGCTAAAAGTCAAATAAATTACAATACAGAAATGATTTAATTCTGACTCTTGACTTACTTCTGTAAGAAGTCTAGCTTCCTGCGGTTATTCTCTGCCCTGGTAAGAGTCATTTCGGGTATCTATCTTAATACGTTCTCCTTTAGATATAAATAAGGGAACCATAATTTGAGCGCCTGTTTCCACAGTAGCAGGTTTACTACCACCAGTAGCAGTATCTCCCTTAACACCAGGGTCAGTTTCGATTACTTCTAATACTACCGAGTTTGGAAGTTCCACCTCTATTACTTGTTCTCCCCACATAATTACATTGACCTCCATACCCTCACTTAGATATTTAACACGCTCACCAATTTGCTCGGAACTTAGGCTGGCCTCTTCATAAGTTTCCATATCCATAAATACAAATTGGTCAGCATCTTTATAGGTATGCTGCATCTTCTTTTTGTCCAAAGTAGCTTGAGGGACTGTTTCTCCAGCTCTAAAAGTTCGCTCCACAACACTACCATTTTGTGCATTTTTGAGCTTTGTCCGAACAAAAGCAGAACCTTTACCTGGTTTAACGTGTAGAAATTCTACTACTCGCCAAACTGAACCATCTAACTCTATACTCACACCGGGGCGAAAATCATTACTAGAAATCATATAACACCGTGATTGCGGTTTTTAATTATTCAGATTAGAACTTAACATTAGACATCCTACAATACTCTCTATAAATATTTGAAGGGGTTTCCCAGTTACAAGGAAATATTCAGGAGTGGGGGAGTGGAGGAGTCGGGGAGGAGTCGGGGAGTAGGAGTCGGGGAGTCGGGGAGTTGCAGGAGTAGGGG
>NZ_LGSU01000885.1 GCF_002260545.1 Hydrocoleum sp. CS-953
GCCCCTTCTAACTCCCCGCTGCTGCTGCCACTTCCACTCATGGCTTCCAGTTCACTCAGGGAAGGCGGTGCCCCTTCTAATCCCACGCTGCTGCTGCCACTTCCACTCATGGCTTCCAGTTCACTCAGGGAAGGCGGTGCCCCTTCTAATCCCACGGTGCTGCTGCCGATTCCGATCATGGTAATATTCCTCCGTTTATTGACAAATAATTTTTCAGTTTCGATTCCCCTAGAGGCGCAAGGTCTTTGCGCCTCTACTACCAATTCACCTAAGGAAGCATTATAGCTGCATAAATCATTCCGTCGTTAGCAATATACACGTGAACTCGACGCTTATTCCCTTGGGCAACCTTCAGGATATCTAACACATTGGTAACTCCATCAGGTGAAGTTGGGGCGATCCGTTTCCATCCCCCGCTTACCCCCTCAATTCCTGCGAATGCATACCGGGTATTGACGTGAGCGTAGGTAAAAAGTACAAGTCTGTTGTTGTACCACATGGTAATATTCCTCCATTTATTGACAAATAATTTTTCAGTTTGGATTCTCCTAGAAGCGCAAAGACCTTACGCCTCTACTGCCAATTCTACTAAGTGATCATCTGTACCCATACAACCTGGTTGTCGTCGTTTACAAATGCAGTGACTCGGCGTCCATTGGCTTGCGCTGACGTGAGGATACTGACTATGTTATTAATCCCAAAACCATTGCCCAGTATCACTTTCCAAGCATTATCACCCTCAAGAATTACCCATGCGTTCTGACTGGTGTTGGGAGCGTAAGTTCTCATTACAAGTTTGTTGTTGAACATCGGCATGGTAATATTCCTCCATTTATTGACAAATAATTTTTCAGTTTGGATTCGCCTAGAGACGCAAGACCTTTGCGCCTCTACTGCCAATTCACCTAAGTCACCATGTATACCACAATAATCTTGGCTCTCAGAACCAATGTATACACTGACTCGTCATCCACTGGTGCTATCAGAGAACTCAGTATTATACCAGGCGTGATAAATATTTGCTACAAATAGTTAGGTTATTGCTTAGAAGTCAGGAGGAGTAGAATCTAAATTTTTTTTATAGCTATCCTCTATTTTAAGTCAAATAGACATTAAAATCAACTCCTTTAAAGACTCAAACTGATTCGTAACATTCTTTTTTAACCCTTGGTATTCTAGGGAGAACCGAGATGACCTTATCTAATCTCATCACCCTAATTTAATAATCCTCTAAATCAACTTGGGAAACAATACGAGGATCTGCGTATAGGATTATGAAGAAATTGCAACAAACGATCCTTTGAGTAACCCCAACTTTTCTAGAGCAACCATTACAGCAGCAGTCCGGGTTTGTACACCCAGTTTCCTATGAATATGCTCCTGGTGTTTTCTCACTGTTCCTTGACTGCAACCTAGAACTTTAGCAATTGCGGCATTGCTTTTATCCTGAGCAACCCAGAAAAGCACCTCTGCTTCACGTCTGGTTAGTCCTATTAATTCTAGAGAAGAAACTGAAAATGATTGTAGTTCTTGTTCTTCCAAGATCAGGATATATAGCTCCCCAATTACATTGGAAATAAGGCGAACCAGTAACTGCTTTCCTAGTTGCTCTATGTGTAAAGGTAAACAGAGGGATGAAACTTTGCCGTTAGATATTAGTAACGAAATCTGATGCTTGAACCAATTTTGTAATGGTTCTGGCAATGAGTGTGGGGTATAGGGGGAAAAATACTGGTTCAGTAATTGTTCTCCCCGTTGAGTTATCAATAGTAACTGTCCCTCTGCTGTGACAATTATTGCACCTAGCTGCTCGAAAACTTGCTTAAATTGTGTCAGTATTTGTTGCTCTTGGTTGAATTTAGAGGTATTTTCATC
The DNA here is from genome assembly GCF_002260545.1 of Hydrocoleum sp. CS-953. Taxonomy (GTDB): domain Bacteria; phylum Cyanobacteriota; class Cyanobacteriia; order Cyanobacteriales; family Microcoleaceae; genus Trichodesmium. The sequence goes on from NZ_LGSU01000885.1 coordinate 1,876, forward strand.
TGTATACATCAAGTGTTGACCCACTAAATTCAGGACACAGCGATCGTAGTTTGTGACAATTTGGCGATCGCGACTCACCAAAATCCTTTGCTGTAGCACTATATATATACTCCTTTTATATAGCTAACTTTTTTTATTATTCGACTTCGGTAGCTTTCCCTGACAACTTATTACTATTTTTACACCTTGTATTATATCTTCAAGATACTAGGATTCGATCGCTCATCAGTTAACTGATGACTTTTTCCAACACAATCTTATACTAAATCCGGTTGTGAAACACCACATAAAATCAGGTGAGGTCAAAGGCACTCTTGCAACAAGCAAAAATGTTTGAGAAGAGATAGGAAAAAGCTAGTTTGAGAAGAGGATTTGGTATTACAATTATTTACATCAAGAACAATCATGGAAGTGTAATACCAATTTTTTTTGAAAATATTGTTACAAAACTGTTGTTATAGGGAACAAAAACACAAAACAGGAAACATAGAAGAGGGATTTGTAGCAGATATTTAGTGCTGAATAAATGTATGATATTAGAGGAGTTAGGGGTCGGGAGTTATATCAAATCCGGTAGCATGGGTGTAATTAGATAGTTAATCTAGGAGTCAGGAGTCGTAGGGGCGATTTCCGTTCCGGAATACTTTGTAAACGCGTTTGCGGAGCATTCCGTAGGAAATCGCCCGTACAGGAGTCAGGAGGGAAGAATAGGTAATTTTAAGTTACAAGGAGGAGAAAGTTTTTCTATCGCGTAAGCGGAACGGAGTTCTATGGCGCTCTTATCCGGACATGATATTAGAAAGGATTAGATCGTGTCAATTATGTAGAAAGGTAGACAAATAGTAATTTATCTATAGAAGCCATTTGGTATGTTTGCAAAGTGGCATAGGAGTCAGGAGAATGAGAATATAGAATAGGGGAAAAGGTAGAATTTAGGGGCTTAAATTCTACCTTTTCCCCTATACTTAGCTACTCTCTAAGTTTCCCTCTCTTCCATCTCTTCCCAAACTTCCCACACTCTCGTTCATAGATCCCAAATGGGTTCTATATTCATATAGTGAATCTCCTTTATTTTGCCTACCCTAGCTCTAGAGATTTATCAAGCTGGAACCTTAATTACCTCATTTCCAGACAAACCAAAGGCTTTGTGAATAGCTTGCAGCGCTTTGACTCCATCCTCCTCTTCTACCACACAACTAATTTTAATTTCCGAAGTGGCAATCATCAAAATATTGATTTGACTTGCTGACAATGCTTCAAACATTTGCGCTGCTACCCCTGGATGTGCAATCATTCCGGAACCAACTACACTCACCTTGGCAATACCACTCTCTAATACGACTTCTCCCCAACCAAACTCTAATGCTGCATTTGCCAAAGTTTGATATGCAGTTTCTGCCTCTGCTTGAGATACAGTAAAAGCAATATCGCGAGTCAAAACTCCATCCACATGATGACAACGTTGGGATTGAATAATCATATCTATGCTAATATTTTGCTGCGCCAACAAACCAAATATTTTGGCTGCCATTCCTGGGCGATCGGGAATGTGACGTACTGCTAGTCTTGCTTGCTTGATATCTAAAGCAACTGCTCGCACTGGTGGGGGCAACTCTTCCGACTCAGAAGCAGCAGAGCTAATGGAAATATCTGCAACATCCACATCAAATGCTTGACACAAACAATTAACTGCCTTTTCACAGTCTTCTGCATCAACTACACAACTAACCTTAACTTCCGAAGTAGAAATCATTACTATATTTACTCCTGCTTCTGCCAAAGTTTCAAACATTTTTGCTGCTACTCGTGGGCGCCCGATCATTCCCGCACCCACAAGACTGACTTTGGCAATAGGTCTCTCTTCTGTTTTGACTTCCGGTTCGCCCAAACTGGGGTCAGAATTTTTGCCTAAAGCAGGTAGTATGGCATCCGCTACTGCTGCTGCTTGTTTTAAAGTATCTTTCCCGACGGTAAAGGCAATATCATTAGTATTGCTTTCGTGAATAGATTGAATAATTAAATCTACATCTATATTTTGTACAGCAATACCAGAAAATAATTTGGCTGCCACACCAGGGGAGTCGGGAAGGTGCAACATGGAAATTGCAGCTTGGTTAGTGTCATATTCTATAGCATCTACAGGTTTGGTTAATTCTAAATCTTGGAGAGCGCGACGTTTTGGTATTGCCGAAACGACGCGAGTACCCGGTTCATCGCTCCAACTGGATAAGACTACTAATGGCATTCCATAATTTCGAGCAATTTCGACTGCCCTGGGATGTAGCACTTTTGCGCCTAGACTTGCCAACTCCAACATTTCATCACAGGTAATTTCTGACATTAACTGCGCTTCGGGTACTATGCGGGGATCGGTTGTGAGAATTCCTGGCACATCTGTATATATTTCACACTTTTCTGCTTGGAGTGCTGCTGCTAAAGCAACTGCGGAAGTATCTGAACCGCCTCTACCTAATGTTGTAATTTCCTGATGGCGACTGTGACTAATACCTTGGAAACCTGCAACAACGACAACTTCTCCTAGTTGCAGATGTTCTTCTATCCGTTCGGTTTTAATATGCAAAATACGAGCGTGGGAATGTTTAGCTTCTGTTACTATTCCTACCTGCGCTCCGGTGAGAGAAATAGCTGGCACTCCTAATTCTTGTAAGGCCATACTCATTAGAGCGATGGTAACTTGTTCACCTGTGGATAGTAGCATATCCATTTCTCGACGACAGGGGTTGGAAGAGATTTCGTTTGCTAGTTTGACTAAACCATCTGTGGTTTTTCCCATGGCCGAAACGACTACTACTACTGAGCGATCGCTGGCTGTTTGAGCTATACGTTGGGCCACTGCTTTAATTCTTTCGACAGAGCCGACTGATGTACCACCGTATTTTTGGACTATTAGCATATTGATTTGAGAATTAGACTATTAACGTACTGATTTTAAATTCTTTGGTTGAAAGTTGTTAACCGGATTGATTAAAATGTTGTATAATTTAATGTTTAAAAAATAATTAATTTTCGTCAGATATTGGTAATTTATCTTATGCCAGAAATTAATTGGATGACAATTTTAGAATCACAACAAGATGAATTTATTATCAAACTAAACTACAAGATACCTGCTTTTACAAGTACAAGAGGAAGATGCGACTTTGATGGGGCTACTCATTTAGAGGCTGTTTGTGATGGTGATGATGAAAAAGAAAAACAAATGAATTGGTTTTGTGAGGAGTTAACATACAAGTATTATGGGGATATAGATGATTTTTCTGATGAATTTATTAATTATAAAATAGGTAAAATAGGGGAAGAATCTGTCAAACAATATTTAGGGGAATTAATTAGTGATATTGATTACAAGTT
>NZ_LGSU01000886.1 GCF_002260545.1 Hydrocoleum sp. CS-953
GATTGAACGCTTATAATTTAAGATAGTAGGGGAGTAGGGGAGTAGAGGAGTAGGGGAAAAATTAAAATATATCCTCTCGATCGCGAAATATTTTATTTATACCTAATCATCCGGACATGATATTACGCATAACCGCCATGTCTAGTAGGGGCGTTTGCGGAGCATTCCGGAACGGAAATGGCCATGTGCTAACGCAAAGGTCCGCTTTATATGTCGCGCAGCAAAACGCACCTACAGATAGCCATTCGCCGCTACAGATAGCGTATTATTTAATAATTTGCGTAAGTCCTGTCCTTTTTTTGAGATGACCATAATATCACAATAATTGGCGATCGCTCCTAATTATCTTAGCGATCGCCGATTTTAGTTAAAACCTAAACTGAGTCCGGAATGTACTAACCCAAATAGTATCATTAACATCATCGTGATTCGGATTAGTAATCACAAATAAACCAGGAGTCAAAGAGATATTATCATTAACTTGAAAACGATAAATTGCCTCTATATGTATAGATGTATCATCATCCTTCAAGGCATCATCATCACCCCCATCAGTCACAATAGGAGGCACCCCAACCATTAGACCACCCATATTTCCTTCTCTAAATAAGTCTGGGAAGGCAAAATACAACATTCCATTAATAATAGTCACATCATCATCATCATTATCATTGCCAGTTTCAGGTCGCGCCCAGGTGGAACCAAACCAACCTCCCACTTCAACCTTTTCATTAACTCTCCAATGAGCTTGGAAACCAACGTTATCAGCAGTCGTAGCTATTCCATCAAACGGGTCTTGAGCTTTAAAACTACCAGTACCATTAGTAATATCAACCCCATCGTCACCCCAATACTTACGCACATAACCTAGAGTAAATGCCAAGCTATCTGATGGTTCAATCACAAGTTGACCTAATGCACTATAAGCACCATTGAATGCACCCGCACCCTCTTGAGGATTCGCCGGATCGTCTGCTAAGTAAGCTACATTTACTTGAAACTTGTCATTAAATGCGTAGCTAAAACCAACACCTGCATTAGCTGGACCTCGGAACATGGTAGGGTCGCGTCGTCCGAATCTAGAGATAGTGCCATCCCCTTCATCTGCAAAGGGTGTTAAAACTACAGAAACGTCATCTAGGTCAACTCCAATAGGACCGATGAGAGCTTGGGCGCGTTCGCCAATGGGAAACTGATAGAACATCAAATCAATACCAAAATCATCACTACCATCACCTTCATCAATAGAGGCAAGAGTCATTAAGGTATTAGTGAGTTCTGGTTCGCTCAACTCATTAAGATTATTAGCTTGTAGACGAGTGAAGAGCAAATCTTCTCCAGTAAAGCTAGTCTCAAACTCTAGCCTAACACGATAAGAAAGAGAGGTCTCGGTTTTGTCATTGCCAGAAGATTCTCCACGGGCTGCTGCTCTTTCCCCGAAGGTATCATTTAACCAAAACAGAACTTCTCCATTGAGTTTGGTGGTAGTGGAAAATTGGTTGCTTTCTAGTTCGGCGGTGCGTGCTTCTAATGAATCTACACGACCGCGCAATGCTGCTAGTTCGGCAGCAAATTCTTCTTGTAAGCGTTGCAATACAGCTAAGTCTTCTCTGGTAACGAGGTTAGTAGTTGCTGCTGCAATTAATTCTGTAATTCTATCTAAGCAAGCATTTAATCCGGCAGCAAATTCAAAGCGAGTCATGGCGCGGTTGCCTTTGTAGGTGCCGTCGGGATAACCTGCGATACAACCATAACGTTCGACTAATGATTGTAATGCTTGGAATGCCCAGTCTGTAGGCTGCACGTCTGATAATTGGGAAACAGAAGTTACTTGATCTATTGTTTCTTCTGCTTCTAGCTCAGATACACTGGGCATTGCTAATGAGGGGTCATCCATTGGTAGGGGACGAAATGCCTGGGCGATTTGTATTGGGGGGTTAGCCTGGGCAGGATTGGCTATAAATAATGTGGCACTGAGAATACTGGGGCTATATTTTCTAACTTTATTAAAAATAATTTTCATTAATTTTGTACTCACACCTATTAATTGTTTGTGCTGTCCCCTACTTAAGTAAGGGATAAAAAGCAAATAATATCTTACACTGACTGCTTTGCATGGCTTGTCAGAGGATAATTACTTATTGAGTCTGTTTATTATTAACTCTTTAATTTGGAATTGTCAAGTTTAAAATATTAATGGCCTCGGAATTTACAGCAGAGTAGGGGAGCGGGGGTAGGGACGTTGCATAAGGGCGTCCGTACAGGAGTAATTTTTTTTGCTCAACTCTTGCCTAAAATGCTAACTTTTTGATTTTTCGGGAACCGTGCATAAAGAGCTGAAAACTAGGTACTTTTTGCAGACCTAAAAAGCCTAAAACCTTTATCTGTAAATGCTTTGATAGTTAATCAGCAGAGCAATAACTACTGAAGTGAAACAGCTAAAATAGTGGATTAGGTCATTTAGGTGCAGGGTGGGGCGGGTTAATCTAAATTTAATATTAAGCCTAATTAATTTAACGCGGAAGCCACCCCTACTATAGATAAATGTTTCAGCATTTTTAGGTCTTGAAAAAGTACAAGGTTTTCGTTCTAGCGAGCTTAAAAGTTAGGATTTTGGGTTGACTATTGGCTGAAAAATCAAGGGATAATTCTTCCTCTTACCAGCTCTAAATTTCCTATTCATTCTGACTCCTGACTCCTGACTCCTGACTCCTACCCTCACCCATAAGACTTTTTCAGGAAGCCCTAGTTATATAATTATCATTTTAGTAAACGTAAACCACTTAATGTTACTAAAACTGTAGACCCTTCATGACCGAGTACCCCAAGAGGCATATTGATATTTCCAGTAAAGTTAGCGACTAATAATAGGAAAATAAAGCTAATAGCAAAAGTAATATTTTGCTTAATAATACGATTAGCGCGACGACCTAAATTGATAGCTTCTACTAATTTTTCTAACCGATCTGCCATTAACACAATATCTGCTGATTCTAAGGTAACATCACTACCTGCATTACCCATAGCAATACCAACTGTAGCTAGGGATAAAGCAGGAGCATCATTAATACCATCTCCTACCATTGCTACATTTCTATTTTGTTGTTGCAGGCGCTTAATTACTGTTAATTTATCTTCGGGTAATAATTCAGAATAAACCATATTTATACCGAGATTTTGAGCAACACTATGAGCAGTTTTTTGATTATCTCCTGTCAGCATAGCTATAGATTTAATATTCATAGACTTGAGTTGATTTATCATTTGACCAGCTTCTAAACGGACAGTATCAGCAACAGATATTAAGCCAATAATTTCTTGTGATTGTGCGACAAAAATAATTGTTTTCCCCTCTTTTTGGAGGCGATTACTTTCATCTAAAAAGTAGGAACTAAAGTTATTTACTTCTGACTTAATTAAATTTTCTTTGCCCACTTTAATAATTTCATTATCAACAATACCTGTAATTCCTTCCCCAGTTTTTGCTTTGATATTAGTTGCTTGTTGCCACTGAATATTTTTTATAATTGCTGCTTGAGTAATAGCTTTTCCAATAGGATGTTCAGAACAAGATTCTAGGGCAGCAGCTAACTGTAAAACTTCATTTTCTGACTTACCTTTTTTAGGGATAATATCAACAACTTGTAGTTTACCAGTAGTGAGAGTTCCTGTTTTGTCAAAGGCGATCGCTTTGACTTCTCCCATCATTTCTAATTGAGCACCATTTTTAAATAAAATTCCTTGTCTAGCTCCATTAGCAATGCCAGATAGTAAAGTAGGCATAATTGATGCCATTAAAGCACAAGGAGAAGCAACTACTAAAAAGATTAAGGCTCGATAAATTGTCGTTTCCCAACTCCAATTTAATAAAAATGGCGGTAAAATTCCGAGTAATAAACCTGAGATAACTATAACTTTGGCGTAAATTTTCTCAAATTTTTCCACAAATCTCTGAGATGGTGGAGTTTCAGTTTTTGCTTGTTCAACTAAACGAATTACACGCTGAATTAAACTACTTTCTGGAAATTTATTTACTTGTAGTCTTAAAGCACCATTACCATTTAATGTACCTGCAAAAACTTCATCTCCTACAGTCTTATCTACGGGTATAGATTCTCCTGTAATTGGAGCTTGATTAATGGTACTACTGCCTTCAATAATAATACTATCAGTCGGGATAAGTTCTCCAGGTTTAACTAAGACAAAATCTCCCATTTTTAATTGATTAACCGGAATTTCTGTTTCTTGATTATCGACTATTAATCTGGCAGTATCAGGAGTAATAGCCATTAATTTTTGAATATTACGTTCGGTTCGTTCCATAGCAAAAGTTTCGAGAGCGCCACTAATAGCAAAAATTAAAATTAGCACTCCCCCATCAATTATTAAGTGATATTCTTGTTGCCATAAACCTAAAGCAGCAGCTCCCAAAGCAGCAACAATCATCAATAAATCAACATCTAATTCTTTTTCTGAACAGAGAGTTGTTATACCTTCTTTAGCACTTTCATAACCACCAATTACATAAGCTGTTGCTAGAATTAATAGTGCTAAACCAACCCAATTAATTTGTAAACAAAACCAACTAAAAAAAATTAGTACAGCACAGGTTCCCGCAGCAAATGCTTCTGGATAATATTGAGCAAGTTGTAAGTATTGAGGTAGAGAAAAGTTTTTCTGATTCATAGGAGTTAAATATGGTTTTTATTATATTTTTTTCAACATATAAGTAGGTATGTGAAAAAATTTACCGGGTAATTAATAATTAATAATTAATAATTAAATAATTGAGGTTAAAAGCCTCTCCTTTAAAAGAGAAAAAAAATAAATTTTTTCCCCCTTTGCGTCAATCCTCTCCCTAAAAGGGAGAGGTAATTATCAATTATCAATTATCAATTAATGAAAAGTATGTCATTGCGACTGGAACGCAGTGGAAGGTTTGCGGAGCATTCCGGAACGGATAGCAATCTCAAGGGTTTTAGGTGCTTTAACATTCCATTACATAGTGAAGTTTATTAGCGCCGACTACTTAGCAATCCTAAATAGGTTGTGACAAACCAAAGTAGGATTAATCGCATTTTATTAGCAGGATAGGTTAATATTCTCAAACCCATTTCTTAATCATTTTTTAACCTAATCGGCGGAAATCTTCAATGAATTTTGATAATATCATAATAAGCATTAATGATAAAATAACTCATTAATTAATTATAAAGAATCTTTTGAATTAATCAAGATTCATATTATCA
>NZ_LGSU01000887.1 GCF_002260545.1 Hydrocoleum sp. CS-953
CTTTATCAAAGTCCGATATTCTCAAACCTTTTATCTAAAAAGCTTGATGCTCTGATATCTAGAGATTTGGCTTTTTAAAAGAAAGTATATTGAACCGGATTTAGGTATCAAATTAATAATCAAATAATCAAAACTTTCTATAATGGCATTTGAAAATTTTAATGAACAGAATTTAGTTGGAAATGTTTTTGATGGTCAGAATCTAAATGGTTCTACCTTTTTTAAGGCTAGTTTGAACAACATCTCATTTGTTGACACAAAGCTTAGAGGAACAGATTTTCGGGAATCTAATTGGCTAAATGTTGATGCCTCCAATGCTGTCTTTGCCCCAAATAGTAACTTTGGTCCATCTGATTTATCTCTGGCAACCTTAGAAAATGTCAATTTCAGTGGAGCTAACCTCAAAGAGGCTAATCTATTTAAGGTCAGCACCAGTGGCATCAACTTTTCCAACGCCAACTTAACTGATGCTGATTTAAGAGAAGCCAATCTAAGTGGTGAACAGTCTGAACGCCCGAACTTTCAGGGAGCGAATTTGACTCGCGCTGATCTTTCTCTTGCTAACCTAAAAGCTGCTGACTTCAGTGGAGTCACACTAATAGATGCTAAGTTAAATGGAGCTACCTTAGAAGCAGTCATTCTACAAGATGTCAATGCCAAAGGAGCAGACTTCAGAAATACAAACTTTACGGATATATTTGTATTCGATGTTAATTTTAACCAGGCTAATCTTGAAGGTGTCTCTATCAGCGATGTCAATACATTTGTTCCTGAAGGCTTAGTGCTTCCTCCTAATACACCTGTAGATGAGAATGGCATCCCCACAGATTTTAACCTCAGATTTCGTGGTGCAGATTTAAGTAACTTCATTGCAGATGATACTAATTTTGCTGGTGCAAATTTTCGTTCATTTGTTGATTCTAATGGTGTTGAAACTACTACACAATTAGATGGTGCTAGTTTTAGCGATGCCAATCTGAGTGAGTCTAATTTTAGAGATGTATTCGCAGAGAATATCTTCCTTGAAGGAGCTAATTTAAGTGGCGCTGACTTAAGAGGTGCTGATTTGAGTGGCGCTCAACTCAAAGGAGCAGACCTCACCGGAGCAGACCTCACCGGAGCAGAATTAGATGGTGCAGACTTAACAGGAGCTATTTTAGATGGAGCGCAATTTGATAATGCAATCTTAACAGAAGCTAACCTTAAGGAATCGAGTGGAGATATGCTGACTGATTTTCAAGGAGCAGACCTGAGTGGAGCTAGTCTGGAGGTAGCAAGCTTTATTGGTACTAACTTTACAGGTGCTGATTTCTTTACACAAGGTACATCTATTGCAAATCTAGATAAAGCAGACCTCTCAAGCGCGATATTGACTGGTGTTGATGCACAAGGAATTTCATTTGTAGATGGTATAGCAATTGGAGCAACTGTAACTAATGCCGACTTTAGTAATTCTAAATTGATTAAGTCTGACTTCACTAATGCCGTAGATTTAAACACAGCTATCTTTGCGGGAGCTGATACTACAGACGCGATTGGTATTTAGTCTGCAAAGCTGGTGTTGCTGAACCAAGGGATGAATCTTTGCATAAAAGATAAATCCCATCTTTGAGTTCCCCTTCTCTTTTTCCAAATTCTCTAAAACTATCTTCATACCCCAAATATGCAACACTGCAAAGTGTATAAAATAGTCGAGACATACTAGCAGTGATGCTATTTAATGGAATGCACCCCATATTCAAAAATAAGGGCAAATATATTTGCCACTAAAGTAAATCTCTGAAACGGAATAATTTTTTAACTTTTACAAAGTAGTTGGTAGTCAATACCATCAGGTAGAATTACATCAACTAATTTAGCATTCTTTAAATCAACCAGATTCAAATTAGCATCAACTAACTTAGCACTACTCAAATCAGTACCATTAAAATTGGCTTTTGTCAAGTCAGCACCAGACAGATTAGAACTATTGAGATCGACCAGACTCAAATTAGCATGAGAAAGATTAGCACTACTAAAATTAGTAACAATTAAATAAGAACCAGTTAAGTCCGCATGACTTAAATCAGCACCAACCAGATTAGCACCAATCAAACTCGCATACTTAATACTAGCCTGCATCAAACAAGCATAACTGAGACTGGCACTAAAAAGAAAAGCATGATTTAGATTAGCTTGGGAAAGATTAGCACAAAACAAAAAAGCACGATTTGCATCAATTTGCGAGAGATTAGCACCACTCAAGTTAGCGTTACTCAGGTTAGCTTCACACAATTTAGCACCTGTTAAGTTAGCTTCACTTAAATTCGCCCCTACCAAATTTGCCCCAGTCAAGTTAGCATTACTCAGATTCACACCACAGAGATTAGTATTCATCAGGTCAGCATCACTAAAATCAGAATTACTAAAGTCAGCACCACTGAGATTAATACCTTCAAGGCAAACTTCTTGGAGTTTTGTCACCATAAAATTTATATTACCATTAGTATAATCTTCTAGTAATTGCTTAGTATTATTCATTATGGGTGCCTACATTATATTTTTTGCTCTAGCTACTATTTTCTCAAAATACCAATACCAATAGATGCTGATAAAGCTTAAATTTTTATTAAGAAAACCATACGCTATATACTTAGAAAAAGATAATGATAAATTACCCATTAAAAATTGTTTCCCTCATTCCCAGTGCAACAGAAATTATTGCAGCGTTGGGGTTAACGAAAGCTATTGTTGGTAGAAGTCACGAATGTGACTATCCTCCAGAAATTCAAAATTTGCCTGTTTGTACTCAACCTAAATTTAATCCTGATGGTAGTAGTCGGGAAATTCACGACCGCGCTACGGAGTTATTACAATCTGCTTTAAGTGTATACCGTGTGGAACTAGAAACATTAGAAAAATTACAGCCTACTCATATTATTACTCAAGCTCAATGTGATGTTTGTGCTGTTAGTTTGGCGGATGTAGAAACGGCAGTTCAAAGTTTAACAAAAAGTCATCCTCAAGTTATTTCTTTAGAGCCTAATTTATTGGCAGAAGTTTGGGTTGATATGGAACGAGTAGCAAATAGTTTAGGAGTGGATGGAAATGAGGTAATTTCTCAGTTGAAAAAAAGGGTGGTAGCTTGTGAAGAAAAAACGCAAAATTTACCAGTTAATAATATTCCTAAAGTAGCGTGTATTGAGTGGAGTAATCCACTAATGGCTGCTGGAAATTGGATGCCAGAATTAGTTAAACTTGCGGGTGGAAATTCATTATTTGGAGAGATAGGAAAGCATTCTCCTTGGTTAAAATGGGAGGAGTTATTAAATGCTAATCCAGATGTAATAATTTTTATGCCTTGTGGTTTTGATTTAGAACGTACTCGCCAAGATACTTTAGAGTTAATTAAAAGCTCAGAATGGCAAGATTTATCTGTAGTTAAGTCAGGAAAAGTTTATATTACTGATGGTAATTCTTATTTTAATCGTCCGGGACCAAGGTTAGTAGATTCATTGGAAATTTTAGCGGAAATTTTACATCCTGAATTATTTAATTTTGGTTATCAAGGAATAGGTTGGGTGGAACTAATTAATAATTAATAATGAATAATTAACAATTAGATATAGCGTTTCCCAATAAGCGTGAAGTACAGTTATCTTTTTATTTTTTCATTACTCCCTATTCCCTCCATACCTATTCCCTATTCCCTGTTACCTCAAAGCTAGAATTTTGTACCTCACAATTATGAGAACTGCTATATATATNTTTCATTACTCCCTATTCCCTCCATACCTATTCCCTATTCCCTGTTACCTCAAAGCTAGAATTTTGTACCTCACAATTATGAGAACTGCTATATATATTACCCAGAAACGAGGTTTATATTAGCCCCATATATTAATATCTACTTCCCATAAACCCGGTTTCTTCTAACTCGCTGCGGTTACTAATTAATAATTTAGATATCTATACCCAGAAACAGGGTTTGATATAAGACAGTTATCTCTATCATTGTAAGCATTTCCTACGGAATGCTGCGCAAACAGCTATTAGCGGTCAGCTCATCCTACGGAATGCTACGCAAACAGCTTTTTTAATCAATTAAGCAATAATTCGTTTAAGTTATACTATATTTTAAACCCATAAATTGAAGTAAAAGAACGAAGATTTTGAGTTTTCAACCCATATAATTCAAGCGGTTGAAAGCTGAAAGCTGAATGCTGACGGCTGAATGCTTACCTATCATTTCCCCCTTTTTTTCAAAATTTACTTCTTCTCCCTTCTTCCTTCTTCCTTCTTCAATCCCACCAATAAGACACAACAATAGCATCTTGTTGATAGGGTTTATTTTCACTCATCAATCCTTCTGTTAATCTAGCTTTAAGACACCGTTGAAGTCGGAAAGCATATTGTTCATTCATTCCATCAATAATATCTACAGCATCAGCACTCCATTTTTTCCCCAAGTCTAAAAGTGAGGATACTATTGTTGCTTGATTTTCAGTTAGGATATAAAGTGTATCAGCAGGATAATATACAAAGTGAATTATACTTTCAGGTGGCATAAAACGATAGTTAGCCATTGCTAAAAGTGTATCGATTAAACCACTAAAACTCAAGCCATTTTCATCGGGAGCAAAAATCGGTTTTGTGAATAAAAAACTTGCCCATAAAGTAGAATTTTCTATCAAATCTCTAATTACTTCTTCTCCATCAAATTGATTAAACTGACGTTGCCAAACAAGTGCAGCAAAAAGTTCTTGTGGAGAATAAGATTTGGCAATGGATTGGATTTTTTCTATTTCTAGCATAAATTTTATAGCGCTACGCGCTAGGGAATAGGGAATAGGGAATAGTACACTTTCAATTCAAAGAGTTTTCCTACGGAATGCTCCGCAAACAGAATTTATAAATGTCAAACACCTTAATGCGTAATACTATTTATCAAAAATATTCCTATATTTGATTAGGTGGGGGCATGTGGGAGGTGGGGGAAAGGGACGTTGTATGCAACGTCCGTATACATAAGAATAATTAACATTAACTGGCTAATAATTAGGTATGAGAGCTATTTTCTCTGTGTTAATTACTTAATAACTGAAGTGTCACCAAAGTATAACATTACTTTGGGGAATTTGTAGAACGCTATGCTGAGTTAAATTCCTTGGTTGAATAACTTGATTTTTTTGTTTTATTTAATATATAAATCCTCAATTGGTTGTGAAAATTTTGCTCTTTTATAACAGTTAATATTAATTGTAGCAATTATTG
>NZ_LGSU01000888.1 GCF_002260545.1 Hydrocoleum sp. CS-953
TTTATCAACCAACTTTCGAGCAAAAAGTCGTACCCTTTTTAGCTAACTTTCAACCAGATTTATTGATTGTTAGTGCTGGTTACGATGCCAACCACGACGACCCATTAGCAGGTATTTCTCTACAACCAAAAGACTATGGATTATTTACAGAATATTGTTTACAAATAACCCACAAAATATTATTTGGTTTAGAAGGAGGTTATGACTTACCTAGTTTATCTCAGTCAGTATTAGCAACAATTGAACCTTGTCTTCAAGTCAGTTGATATGCTCCCGAATTGCGCTAATGCGACAAAGCGATACAGGAAAATTAAATTTGAGGATATTCTCTACTCCCCACTCCCTTTTTTACTGTAACTATTTCTACAGCGTATTTCATATCAGTGAGGTATACTCCTAATGGGCAATATCCACGCCGAAAAAAGACTTGATCGTTAATATTTGTATCGCATGGCGCATATACCTCGAACCTGCTAAATTTGGTATTATATTATATAGAATCCGGTTGAACAGTTATCCGCAGCGATGATAGGAAGCAATCCCAGAGGTTTAAGAGATTGCTATCCCTTCCGGAATGCTCCGCAAACCTTCCACTCCGTTGCAGTCGCTGCGGACGCAAGCTATAGTAATTATCCGGATTCTATATTACCGGAACTTTGTATAGCTGATGACCTTTTTCTTTCCTACGGAATGCTGCACAAACATAACTTTGTAATTCTCCTTGAAGACTAATTCCTCTTTCCCAGATAATAACTTAATAACTTATAAATCATAGCTGATGGCTGAAAGCTAAATGCTGAATGCTCGGAGTGACACACATCACTAACAAATAAAAACATACTCACATCGAACCTATGATATTAACTAGAAACTAAATTGAGAACGATCGTTAACTAATAATTACTCACATCACTGCATCTAATTAGAAAAACCCTAATAATAAAAATGTAAGTTGTAGTTAGTCATTAGTTAATAATTTATATGAGATTACTCAATGTATCACCAGGAAAAAATGTATTTGAAGAAGTATTCAGCAAAGTAATGTCCTCCAGTGTTATTACCAGCGATGAACGTGAACAGATTCGGCGTGTATTATTGAGTGGTTATCTAGATAATGATGAATATGCCATGATGAAAACGTTGGTCGATCATGTTAGCCGTGGATCGATAAAATTTGTTGAATGAAATTGACTTACTTCTGTAGTATGCTGAGTGCCATTTCAGTTATTCAGTATCTTTCTCTACCTTAAGTCAGAGGCTTAAAACCTTATTTATTGGCCAAATAAATAATAAAGAATTACAATATTTAGGGAAAACTCTGGATACACCAATAAATNATTATTAATTATTAATAATTAAATAATTCTGGTTTAAAGCCTCCCCTTGGATAGGGAAAAAAAAGAAATCATATTTCCCGATCTTCAATTCCCGTATGGTTTTAACCAGAGATAATTATCAATTGTCCATTATCCATTAATGAACTGCTGCCTTTTGCCTGAGCTAATTTTATGTGGTGTTGCACAACCAGATTTAATATCAGTGACAAGCATCACCAACAAACACAAATATACTCACATCGAACCTATGATATTAACTATAAATTAAATTGAGAACAATCATTAACTAATAATTACTCACATCACCACATCTAATTAGAAAAACCCTAATAATAAAAGAGTCAGTATTAGTTAGTCATTAGTTAATAATTTATATGAGATTACTCAATGTATCACCAGCAAAAAATGTACTTGAAGCAGTATTCAGTGACGTAATGTCCTCCAGTGTTATTACCAGCGATGAACGCGAACAGATTCAGAATGTATTATTTAATAGTTATCTAGATGATGATGAATATGCCATTATTAACAGGTTAGTTTACCATGTTCGCCGTGGATGGGTAACAGTTATTGAATAAAATTTACCTATTTATGTAGTAGACATCTCCAGAAAAGAGGGAGCAGGGAGCAGGGAGAAAGAATTGATGATTTGTGTAGGATAATTGATTTTATTTTATTTTTTATTATTGGAGATGTCTAGTTTGCTGAGTGCCATTTCAGTTAGTCTCCTATGGTCGTAACTGCGCAATTCAGTACCTCTGCCTTACTTTAGAGGCTGGAAATAGGGAATACTGCTTCATAAAACCGATATAAAACGCCTCTCTTGGTGCGCATTCCCTTGCGACTTTCGTCGTCGCGGGGTCGCACCGCATAATGTGACATTTTACTGTTTACTTCCTGCTTCTACCAGAACTGTCGGCAGCACTCCGTCCACAGGCATTGACGGTCAAGCCGACCGCATTTCTTAAATTAATTGAGGCATTCAAGTCTCGGTCAATGGATAAACCACATTCAGGACACTCATAAGTCCTTAGATTCAATGGCATATCCTGAACATAACCACAGTTAGAACAAGTCTTTGACGATGGGAAAAATCTATCTACTACTACTAGATCAGAACCGTACCAATGAGTTTTATATTCAAGCTGTCTTCTAAACTCATAAAATCCCTGGTCTGCTATAGACTTAGCTAGCTTATGGTTAGCTAACATTCCACTCACATTCAAATCTTCAATCACAACAGTGCCGTGGTTCTTGGCTAGATATGTTGTCAATTTATGAAGTCCGTCTTTGCGGATGTTAGCTACTCGCCTATGTAGCCTAGCTATCTTCAGTTGTGCTGCCCTCCAGTTAGCTGAACCAATTCTTTTGTTACGATTTAGGTATTGTAGTCTCGAAAGCTTCGCTTCCAACTTACGGTATGACTTTACACTTTCAAAAACTTTTCCATCACTTAAAGTTGCTAATGTGTTAATGCCTAAATCTACACCTACAACTTCAGTGGTTTTATCAGTTGAAGTCCCAGTAAATTCATAGCTACAACTTAAATACCATTCACCTGCTTGTCTACTAATAGTTATTTTCTGAGTAGTGACTTCAATTGGTTCATAAGTTCTAACGATACCAATAAAAGGCAATTTGTGATTCCAACCATTGAGTTCTATTGTTTTCCCACAATTATCTATGGTGAATGAATCATGTTTGCCTTTCTTCTTAAACCGTGGGCGTTTACACAATCCTTGAAAAAACCTCTTAAATGCTTCACCCAAGTGAATAAAAGCATATTGATAAACTCTAGATGACAGGTTTTTCATCCAGGGATAAAGAGGTTTTATATTATTGGTAAAAACTTCTCTAAGCTTACGAGCATTAGGTTGATAACCATCTCTATAAGCTGCATTCCATATACTTAAACCCCAGTTATACACCCATCGGGAATAACCCGCGTGTNAAACCTCTTAAATGCTTCACCCAAGTGAATAAAAGCATATTGATAAACTCTAGATGACAGGTTTTTCATCCAGGGATAAAGAGGTTTTATATTATTGGTAAAAACTTCTCTAAGCTTACGAGCATTAGGTTGATAACCATCTCTATAAGCTGCATTCCATATACTTAAACCCCAGTTATACACCCATCGGGAATAACCCGCGTGTTGAGCCATCATGGTTTTCTGCTTATTATTCAGTTTAAGCTTGGTTCTGATGGATTTCATGTATGAATGAGTGTAGTGCAATGGTATGCTTTTTAACGGATTATACCGTTATTCTTTGATTAAGTCAATACTCTTTGTTATTTCTACGAAAGAGGAAGCTTGAAACCTTATTTTTTAGCCAAATAAATAATAAACAATTACAATATTCAGGGAAAACTCTGAATATACTAATAACTATGNGTTTAAGCTTGGTTCTGATGGATTTCATGTATGAATGAGTGTAGTGCAATGGTATGCTTTTTAACGGATTATACCGTTATTCTTTGATTAAGTCAATACTCTTTGTTATTTCTACGAAAGAGGAAGCTTGAAACCTTATTTTTTAGCCAAATAAATAATAAACAATTACAATATTCAGGGAAAACTCTGAATATACTAATAACTATGGCACCAGCAGTTTTAATAGAAAACCTTCAAAAAAGTTATGGTTCATCTGTAGCAGTTAAGGACGTTTCCTTTAAGATAGAACCTGGAGAAATATTTGGTTTACTTGGCCCCAACGGCGCAGGCAAAACAACTACCCTACGCGCTCTATGTACCCTAATTACACCAGATGCTGGACGTTTAGAAGTATCCGGTGTTTCTGTAACTGACCAACCGAGAATAGCTAGACAACGGCTTGGCTATGTTGCCCAAGAAGTGGCCTTAGACAAAGTATTAACAGGCCGAGAACTACTCCAACTCCAAGCAGCAATATATCATATCCCTGGCAAATTGGCCAAAGAAAGAATTGACAAAGTGATTCGCCTCCTTGGTATAGAAGATTGGGCGGATCAAAAAACAGGTACTTACTCTGGTGGTATTCGCAAACGTCTTGACTTAGCAGCAGGTTTGCTACATCAACCAGATGTTTTAGTTTTAGACGAACCCACAGTAGGTTTAGATATTGATAGTCGGGTAGCAGTGTGGGATTTTTTGCGTCAGTTGCGAGACTCAGGTACAACAGTTTTAATTACCAGTCATTATCTTGAAGAAGTTGACGCTTTAGCAGACCGAGTAGCTATTATTGATAAAGGTGTAGTCATAGCAACTGGTACTCCTTCCGAACTTAAAGACAGAGTAGGAGGCGATCGCATAACTCTGCGCATTAGAGAATTTTCCCCTACTGAAGAAGCAGAAACAGCAAAAACATTACTTGAACCCCTACCAATAGTTCAAGAAGTTATTATCAATGCTGCTCAGGGCAATTCTTTAAACTTAGTTGTTACCCCCCAAAGTGATGCTTTAATTACAATTCAACAATCATTACAAGGAGCAGGTTTACCGATTTTTGGTATTGCTCAAGCGCGACCAAGTTTAGATGATGTTTATTTAGCAGCAACAGGAAAAACCTTAATGGATGCAGAATTAGCTGCTGCAAATAGTCGAGATTTGAAAGCAGAGAAAAAACAAAGTATGCGGTAAGTTTAGTAGAAATTAGGTTTGTTTTAGGTATTTTATAAGACTGACTTAGAGGCGTGTAATAGGGGTTAACAGCCGTTAACCTCTACAGATTTTGTGTAAATCCTGATATAATTTTATCTAAAATTAGAGGTAAAACTAAAGGTAAAATTATGGAAGCTGGTTTGGTAGGTTGAGCCGGTTGGGGATTATCAAAAATTGCTGATTCTTTGTGGGATACTGCCATTAATAATTGATAATGGATAATTGATAATGGATAATTAATAACTGAATAATAGAGGTAATTTATGGAAGCTGGTTT
>NZ_LGSU01000889.1 GCF_002260545.1 Hydrocoleum sp. CS-953
ACTTTGTTGTGATATGTTTTGAGTAGATACTTGAAGTGTATTTACTAGGGATAAATTATCTCTATTTTGACTAATAGCAAAACTAGCTCTCGATTGAACTAATGTACCAATGGTGTATGTTGTCGCAATTAGAGGAACTGCTCCTAGTAAAACCTTAAATCTGGCAAGGACTGATTTTAATAAAATTCTCATACTACCTATAAACCTTATACTACTGAGTAAAGGTGACTACACTTAAAACTATTGGTATTTAGTATAACATCTTATTTATAGCAGTAACTTAATGTTAAAATTAATTTTTGTAATTCTGTAGCTGAATCATGCCTATCAGCATTATCAATTATAAGTTAGTTAATTAGTTAAAATTTACTCACTTATAATTGAAGCAAAAATCATACTCATATAGATTCTATGTTTGCTTTAATGAATACTTGTATCTGGGTGTTGGATCAAACAGGATGCTTTCTAGAAAGTATTCCAGTAGATAGGGAAGCATCCTTTTCAGAGGATAACCCCCTGAAATTTAAGATCCGTGACATTCTTGAAGATACTCAGAAAAATATTTTGAGTAATCATATTAAAACTTGTTTAAAAACAAATCGTCAAGTAGAAATTGAACACAAATGTCAAATAGGAGAAGAACAGGTTAAATTTAACACCAGTATCTATCCAATTAATCAAGAAAAAGTTATATTAATTCCCCATGATATTCAAGTTATTAATTCCAATCATAAATTACAAGAATCCCAATCATTAGAAATTTCCGAAGCAGACGAGCGATTACAAACACTTTTAGAAGCAATACCAGGGTTAGTTTCTTGGATTAGTTCAGATTTACATTATTTAGGAGTTAATAGACATTTAGCTAAAATATTCAACATGGCTCCTGAAGAGTTTATTGGTAAACATATCGGCTTTTTGAATGGAGATGATGCAGACTTTACTAAATTTGTTCGCAATTTTTTTGCCAGTAATATCACAGTTACTGTGTATGAAATGAGTTTACCTGTAGGTCAATATCTCATAGTTGCTCAAAAATATAACCAGGGTCAAGCAGCGTGTAATGTCGGAATTGATATTACTGAACTTAGGGAAACAGAAACAGCTCTAGCACTGACAGGTAAAGCCATAGAAAGTAGCAGTGAAGCAATTAGTATGACTGATGCTGATGGCAATCATATTTTTCAAAATCGAGCATTTACTCAACTTTTTGACTATCAAAATGTAGCACAAGTAAATGCTCTTGGTGGGTTACGAAGTTTGATAGTAGATAACAGAGTAGCTAAAAAAATATTTGACAGGATGATGAGTGGAAGTGCATGGAATGGTGAAATTACTTGTCGAAGTCGTAGAGGTCAAATCATCCAGATTTTGATGCGGATAGATGTCATCAGAGATGCCACAGATAAAATTACTGGGTTTGTTGCTGTCAGCACAGATATTACTGAACGTAAGCAAGCAGAGAAACAAATGCAGGAAAATGAACGAAGATTCCGATCGCTAATCGAAAATAGCACAGATATTATCCAGATTTTAGACAGTAATGGCATTTATCAATATGTTAGTCCCTCCCAAGAACGAATTTTAGGTTACACTTCAGAAGAATTAATTGGCAAATCTGTATTAGAGTTGATTCACCCCAACGATAGCTGGTGGATGGAACAGGTACTAGAGGCAGTGAAAGAAGATCCGAAAACACGCCGGGGGTTAGATGAATATAAAATCTGCCATAAAAACGGTACTTGGTGTGTATTTGAAGCTGTGGTAATGAATTTACTTGATGATGAATCAGTTCAGGGAATTGTAATTAACTGTCATGATATAACAGAAAAAAAATCTGTAGAGGAGAAACTACTACGTCAATCTTTGTATGATAGCTTGACAGACTTGCCAAATAGAGCGTTATTAATGGATAGACTACAGCAAGCATTGGCACACACATACAGAAATCATTTTGATTTGTTTGCTGTACTTACGATTAATTTAGATCGATTTAAGATCATTAATGAAAGTCACGGTCACTCTATGGGAGACAAACTCCTAATTGAAATTGCTCAACGAATCAAAATTTGTTTACGAGCGGCAGATACGGTAGCACGAATAGGTAGTGATGAGTTTGTTATTCTCTTAGAAAGAATTCACGATCAAGAAGATGCCATTGGTTTAGCAAAGTTGATACAAACAGCGATCGCTCAACCTCTAGAATTAGAGGGTCATAAACTCTTTATTACTGCTAGTATAGGTATTGCCATAGGTTCTCATCATTATAAATGGGCAGGGGATCTACTGCGAGATGCTAATATTGCGATGGATCAAGCCAAAGCGCAAAACCAAGGAAGTTATCTGGTATTCACCAGTGCCATGCACAGCTACGTTACAGAAATGATGCAGTTAGAGCGTGACTTACGCCAAACTGTGGAGATGCTAGAAGAATTTGTTTGCCCCACTGCCAACACTTTTTTACTCAACTATCAACCAATTATCTCTCTATCTACAGGCAACTTAGTAGGGTTTGAAGCTTTAGTGCGGTGGCGACATTCTGAACGCGGTATGGTTCCTCCGGTCAAGTTTATTCCTATTGCAGAAGAAACAGGTTTGATTATTCCTCTTGGTCAGTGGATATTTTGGGAAGCTTGTCGTCAACTACAAGAATGGCAGCAAATTTATTCTCAAACTAACCTGACTATAGCTGTTAATATTTCTGGGAAACAGTTTTCCCAATCTAACTTGATTGTTCAAATTCAACGTATTTTGCAAAAGACAGGTATCAATCCTCAAGGATTAAAAATAGAAATCACAGAAAGTGTGGTTATGGATAATGCTGAGTCTGCTACTAAAGTTTTATCTCATCTACGGGATTTAGGAATGCAGTTAAGTGTTGATGATTTTGGTACAGGATATTCATCTCTAAGTTATTTGCATCGTTTCCCTATTAATACTCTGAAAATTGATAAATCTTTTGTGACAAATATGGGAGTTAATGGGGAAAATTATGAGATTGTGCGAGCTATTATTACATTAGCTCATAGTTTAGGATTGGATGTGGTAGCAGAGGGAATAGAAACTGAGGCACAGTTGGCTCAACTGAAAGATTTAGGATGTGAATATGGTCAAGGATATTTGTTTTCTAGACCTGTAGATGTGACAGCAGCAACAGCATTATTGGGTCATAATTTTTATTCTTAATTGAAAAAGAGCTTGATTCCAGTTATCAGTTATAAGTTAACAGTTATCAGTACCTATGGCTTTAGCTGGAGGCTTGAGACCTTATTTCTTAGTCAAACCATAAACCGGTTTTTTTGGAGTTTGACAAGATAACTATTGTAATAAGCGATCGCCAGACTCTACATCAAACCAATGAATCTGTTTAGTAGGTAATTCTAAAGTTACTAACTCACCCCAAGTTAGGTCATAAGGAACTATAACTTTGATATTTTCTGCTGAATTTTCTACCTGTAAAATTAATAATTTTTCCTTACCTAAATCTTCTACTAAAACTACCTTTCCTTTAATAGTAATTCCCAAATTTTCAGCACGAGAAAAACGCACATCTTCCGGTCTAATACCCATAATTATTTGTTTTTTTCGAGTCGAAAAATCTGGCAAATAAATTTTACAATCTCCCAAAATTGCATAATTTTCTTCACATTTAAGAGTCAATAAATTCATTTGCGGACTACCCACAAAACCAGCAACAAATTTATTTGCTGGAGAACTATAAATTTGATGGGGAGCATCAAGTTGTTGTAAATAACCATCAGATAAAATTGCTACTTTACTTGATAAAGTCATTGCTTCTGTTTGGTCGTGAGTAACATAAACTACGGGTTTTTGTTGAGCATTAAATAACTGTTTTAATTCTGCTCGTACCTGTTCCCGCAATAAGGCATCTAAATTACTTAGAGGTTCATCTAACAAAAATACCTCCGGGTTTCGTACTAATGAACGAGCTAATGCTACCCGTTGTCTTTGTCCTCCAGACATTTCTTTGGGTTTGCGAGCTAGTAAGTTGACTAAATCTAATTTTTGGGCGACATCATTGACTCGTTGTTGAATTTCATCTGGGGGTATTTTGCGGAGTTTCAGGGAAGCAGAAATATTTTCAAAGACTGTCATGTGGGGATAGAGAGCATAACTTTGAAATACCATGGCAATGTTTCGATCGCCCGGTGGTATATTTGTGACATCGCGATCGCCAATTATTACTCTACCCTGAGTGGGTGTTTCTAAACCTGCAATGAGTCGTAGTAAGGTTGATTTTCCGCATCCAGAAGGTCCTAATAAGGTTAAAAATTCTCCTTCTTCAACTTCAATATTTATGTCTTTAACGGGAATAACATTAGGAGTAAATTGTTTTCTGAGATTTTTTAATTGCAGTTTTGCCATAATTTTCAATTGTTTCTTTATTGTTTAGAACTTACACAGATAATTTAATGCTTGATATTGCAAATTTTAGTTCATAAATCATAAGGTATTCAACCAGACATAGTATAATACCATTTCTCAAAAACTTTTCTACATTTGATTGAGTAGGGGAGTAGGGGAGTGTAGGGACGTTTTGCTGACGCAAAGCTCCGCTAACGCTACGCGACATGTTTGCGGAGCATTCCGGAACGGAAAACGCATTTTTGTTATGCAACGTCCGTACGGGAGAAGTAAAAATAGAGATAATCAAAGATTAAATTGTCTCAAATCAGCAAAAAGGTAATTATTCAAAGGTAATTACTTAATGACTGAAGTATTAATCAAGTATAGCATTACTTTTGGGAATTGGTATAATACAAAATTTGCTTACTTTGGAGAATAAGACTTGACCATCAGTATTGTTCATTAATTGATAATTGATAATTGATAATTACCTCTGGTTAAAACCATCAGATTGAAGATAAGGAAATATCCTAGCACTTTTTTTCCCTATCCAAGGGCAGGCTTTAAGGCGCGAATTATTTAATTATTAATAATTAATAATTCGGTAAAAACTCCAAGTAGGTTTTGGCTTTGGTGACCAAACCCCTACGAGGCATGAATTTTACCAATACTACCAGATTTGATATATTACTTCTATTTTTTGTATCTTTTCAGTTATATTAGAGGTTAAATGTATCAGGAAATATAAAAAAAGAAGATAGGGAATAGGGAACAGGGAATAGGAAACAGGGAATAGGGAATAGGGAATAGGGAATAGGGAATAGGCAAAAAAACAATTATTTGTTATCAAGAAATTCACAACTAACTGATTGAGTATGAATAGTCACCTACT
>NZ_LGSU01000089.1 GCF_002260545.1 Hydrocoleum sp. CS-953
CAGAACTTACTTAGTATTTTCGCTGCTGAGTTAGGAAAAAAAATTACTCCCCTACTCCCCTACTCCCCTACTCCCCTACTCCCCCGCTCCTCTACTCATTAAAAAAGACTTTTTCAGCAAACCCTAAGTATTTTGGCTTTATACCTTATATCCACCATTTTGTCAAATTATCGAATTTCTTGAATATTTGCTCTTGTTTGAATTTTGTTTTTTTGAGGTTATCCCCCTCGGCTCAAAATTAGCAAATTTAAGATCAAAAAACACGAAAACACTTGATTGTAGGGTTCTATACCTAGTATTTTCTCAGGTTTAGATACAACATTGGCACAATACCTTATGTACAGGATATGATACCAAATCTTTGAAATAACGCAAGCTCGTGAAATAATTTGTTACGACCTGGGAAAAATGAGGCTGATTATATTTATAAAAAACAATATTAAAATCTAAATTGATGAGTAAAACTTATACTGGGCGTTCCCTATTTAGTTGATTTTTTTGAAATTAATTTTGCAAGAATTAAGAAAAGAAGTAGTCAAAATTTTTCAATTGCTTTGTCATACTATAAATTTTGAGGGCGATCGCTCCGACTCACTCATTACCGCCTTTCCTTCAGCAGAAATATCTCCACTAGCAACTCCATAAGGAATTTGAGGACGCATCTTATCTGAAGTAATAATCCCTGGTGCAGAATATTGGTTTGTTTTTGATTTTAGTATTGAATTAGTAGCGATTAACCCACTACCAAGCAAAGCAGAGGTAAGTAAAAATTGCCGACGGTTGACCATTTATATAGTAGTTGCAGTGAAGTATAGTTGACGATAGTTAGATTACAAATATTATTAAAAGAAAAAAGCTAATAGCTAAGTTTAAATATCTATGGTACAGATGTACTGTAGTGCTAATTTCTGTGATCTACTCCCAGAGCTTATGGCGCTCACAATAAGCCAGTAGGCTTCTCAACTGACTATCTAAACTATTAACTATAACTATATACAGGGTATACAGGGGAATAATTTGATATGGAATGGCACATCACAGACGCCCAAAGCTTAGGAATTATAGACAGGGAAATTGGCCCTCATGCTTTATCTCCCGCAGAGTATGAGATAGTTAGACGGGTAATATATGCTACAGCAGACTTTGAATATAAGTCCCTAATTAGTTTCTCTGAACATGCTTTACAGTCTGGAGCCGCTGCTTTGGCAGCTCGTACAACTATTGTGGTAGATGTGCCAATGGTACAAGTAGGTATTACCTCAGTTATTCAAAGTACCTTTGCTAACCCAGTTTATTGTTCAATGGATGCTATAACTAGACCTCAGAAAGAAAAAACTAATGCAGCTTGGGGAATTGAAACTTTAGCTAGACGTTATCCAGAAGGTATTTTTGTTATTGGTCAAGCTCAAACAGCTCTGTCTGCAATTGTTGATTTAATTGAAGCCGAAGAAATTAGACCTGCTTTAGTTATTGGTACTCCTTCTGGTTTTGTGGGGGTTGATGTCGCGAAGTCACGTTTGTATGATTCAATGATTCCTCATATTAGAATTGATGGTCGTAAGGGTAGTGCCGTAGTAGCAGTTGCTATTATTAATGGTTTGGTAGACTTGGCTTGGCAGGCTTATGGTAAACAAGGCCAAGTTCAATAATTAATAATTAGAGCTTGCTGAATAAGTTTTTTAGTAGGGAGGAGGAGTCAGGAGTCAGGAGGAATGGGAATTATAAAGTAGGTAGTTAGAAAAATAGTCCCTTAATTTTTCTGCCTCGCGTACCCCAAGATG
This sequence comes from Hydrocoleum sp. CS-953, assembly GCF_002260545.1. GTDB lineage: Bacteria > Cyanobacteriota > Cyanobacteriia > Cyanobacteriales > Microcoleaceae > Trichodesmium. The sequence continues at coordinate 1,782 of NZ_LGSU01000089.1, forward strand.
CTCAATTTTTCAGATATATCAACTGAAAAGTTGGTACTTTTTCCAGACGTAAAATGGCTAAAGCCTTTATATATTAATGCTTTTATCTTTGATTTTTAAACCATAATTACCTCTTCTTCAAAAGAAGAGGATTGGTGAAAAGGAAAATTTTTTCTTTTTTTCTCCCTGAAAGGAGAGGCTTTATACCTTAATTTTTCGGCAAGAGTATTTTTGAGCTTTAAGTTGGGTGAAATATTTCAGGATAAGAGTTTAACTTCTGTCTTATTCCGAAGAGGTCTAATATGTCAGTGCGTTACGCTTTGCTTTTAATGTTGCGCAGCAAAACGCA
>NZ_LGSU01000890.1 GCF_002260545.1 Hydrocoleum sp. CS-953
GGTATCAGTCGTCAGAATAAATATCTTAAATATCATTTATTAGCTTGAATATCCCTTTTTAATCAACCTGATTATTTGTAACATTGTTTGTTAATATTAGTATAATAAATAGTCGTGCAAAATAAGTTTCCTAGTTGAGAGAGGGAACAGGGAACACTTAACTGGGAATAGGGAGAAAGAATTGATAATTTATGGAGAAGATTGGAGATGTAGAATAAAATGTGTAGTGTAATTAATTTTGCATAAGCACTTACCAATTACCAAAAATAATCCTATACCTAGAATAATGCTACGATAACAGTAGAGGTTTTGTCTCCAAATCCTCACAGAATACTAGCTATATTTTCATCAATATTCTCATCTTATTCTCTAGTCAAAAATCACTTGATTTTTTGATTTTGTCAGCCAGAGAAAATTAGGTCAGGAAAAATCAAGAAGTCATATTAATTTGCCAAAATAATGCCACACCAAAAGTAGGGGTTGACTTTCCCAACCCCTACAGAATACTAGCTATATTTTCATCAATATTCTAGTCTGATTTTCTAGCCGAAAATAACTGGATTTTATGATTTTTCAGGCAAGGAAAAATAAAAGAGTAATACCAATTGCCAAAAATAATGCAAGACCTTGAATACTGCCATAAAATTAGGGGGTTTGGTCTCCAAAACCCTTACCGGATAATTAATAATTAATAATTATTAATTAAATAATTCAGGATGATTAACCTTCCCTTTCAAGGGGAAAAAAAATAAATTTTTTCCTTATTGGTCAATCCGATGGTTTTAACCAGAGGTAATTATCCATTATCAATTATCAATTATCAATTATCAATTATCAATTATCAATTAATGAAAGAGTTCTTTTAACTACTACTAGCTGAATCTACCTGAGCAACTGGTTGAGGATTAGTAGTTTGTGCTTTCTTTTCAGTAACATTCAACTGACCACCACAATCTTTAAGCTCATAAAGCTTAACACCAATTTGATACTCATATTGACTCAATAACCTACCATAAATATATCCTGCTTTACCATCTAAAAATCCTAGTTGAATAAAGTAGAACAAAATAAATCTCAGGAAAGGTTTAAATGGCAACCTTACCCATATTTTCTTGAGAAAACGCTTCCTTTGTACAGCATCTCCAAATAAACTAGCACCAATAGTTCCACTATCACCCTGACCAGTTAATAAGTTATAATGTACCCGCGCTTCCCAATTAGAATAACGGTTGTGTCTCTCGATCCAGTGAAATAAATCGCGAAAATCTTCGTGAAGCATATCATTTTTCAGATATCCGACATTGCCAGTTAAAACAACGTGTTCGTGTACCTCATTATCTCCAGTATTCCGAACACCCTCAGTTTTCAAGTTTTCGTAGCGACCTTCTTTATGTTTAAATAATCTGAGGTTCCAATCAGGATATTTCCCACCATGACGAATCCATTTTCCTAGAAAAAATACTCTACGGTTAAGATAATAACCATTATAATTTGGATCTTGAATAGCTATAGCAATTTCATCCCAAAGTTCTGGGATAATACGTTCATCACAATCAACAATTAATACCCAGTCATTCCGAAATTGTAAATTGTCCAAAGACCAATTTTTCTTTTTCGGCCAAGTACCATTGAAATAGAACTGTACTAGATTTGCTCCATAACTCTCAACTATTTCGGCGGAGCGATCGCTACTTTGAGAATCTACAACAAATATTTCATCTGCTCTAGCTACACTTTCTAGACAAGCAGGTAAATTTTGCTGTTCGTTCTTAGCAGGAATTAGAACTGATACTGGAATCTTAGATGATGTCATAGTTAAAGAATTTATAAATGGGAATTTTAGCGCTACGCGCAAGTCAGAAGTCAATTAATAATGAATAATTACCTCTGGTTAAAACCAAGAGAATTGAATCAAGTAGGGAAATCTCCTAGCACTTTTTTCTCCTGAAAAGGATAGACTTGAAACCTCTGGGGATTAATTAGGGTTTGCTGAAAAAGTCTGATAGTGATGATAGGCAACAGGGAACAGGCAACACGCAACAGTTTAGACTATCTGCTACGGCCAAATTTTCAGCCTTGTCAGGGGAAAGATTTTAGCATTTTCAGACTACAAGAGCAAAAAACATTGTACTTTTTCAGAAGAAAAAAACCTATAAGCCTTATCTGGCATTGATTATACTTTTATTCAGCCAGCCATAATTATCAATTATTAATTATCAATTATCAATTATCAATTATTCATTATCCATTATCCATTAATGAACGTCCTTACCCTCGATCATGCCCTGAATTGCTGCACCTAAATAGCCTATTTGACCATAAGCATAGACAAAATTATCAAAACGCTTGGCCGGGTCTGTGATATTTTTTAGAGACTTATACATACCTCTAATCATTCTCTCACCCCCCCGCGATAGTTGGCCGAAACCTGCTTTACCAGCTAGTTGTTCTCGGTAACATTCACTAATACCTTGCCACCAACCTCGTTCAATAAACCAGGAAGGTTTTACCCTTTCTGGCGCTACATTATGAGCGACTAATGCTTCTGGTAGATAGGCTACTTGCCAACCTTGCTTTATTGCTAATTCTGTGGTATGCAACTCTTCATTTGATAATAACTTTTTGCCAACTCGACCCAAGTTAGTGTCAAAACCACCAATTTGTTCCAGAAATGTCCGATGAATTGAATAGTTTAAACCTCTAGGAGTCAAACCTGGTTGGTCAATATATACAACAGAATCACCAAGGTCATAGTAACCTAAGTTTCCTGATAATTCCAGAGATAGCCACTTGGGGGGGCTGATTCCTTCTGGCCAAATCAAGGTAACTTTGCCCCCAGCAATAGCTAGTTTATCGTTACTTTGATAGGCTTCCTGTAGAACCCTTAACCATTGGGAACTAGCAACAGCATCATCATCAAGATAAGCTAAAATTTCAGCACTGGCTGTTTTTGCTCCTGTATTTCTAGCTACAGATAATCCTGTGACTGGTTCGTATACATATTTAAGTTTAGGGTTGGCAAGTCTTGCTTCTACTACTTCACGGGTACGATCTTTTGAAGCATTATCGACTACTACTACTTCAAAGCTACCAGGAAAATCCTGTGCTAACAGGCTATCTATTGCAGCTCCTAAGTAAGTGTCCCGATTATGAGTACAGATAATGGCAGAAATTAAGGCCATAATTAGTTATAATTTTTTTTGACTTTGATGTTTCTAAGGATATTGACCTAATTTGCTGTTCCATAATTTATTATCCTTCATTTTTCAGTTTACCTTGAATATTTAGGGTTTGCTGAAAAAGTCTTATGGGTGAGGGTAGGAGTCAGGAGGAATGGGAATTATAGAGGAGGCAGGAGGAAGAATAGTAAGAGTGATTTTTCTGCCATAATCCACCCAAAATGCTCACAATTTCTGCTTGATCAACCAAAAAGCTGGTACTTTTTCTAGACCTAAAATTGCTTAAACCTTTATCAGTCAATGGGCGTGATATTTAATTAGCAAGCCCTATTTAGTTCTATTCCTATGAATTCTCCTCAAGTCACTTCTAATAAATTAATCTTAGTAACTGGCCCTGCTCGCTCTGGCAAAAGTGAGTGGGCAGAAAGTTTAGCCACTAATTCTGGAAAAAAAGTAATATATATAGCTACCTCTCAAATTAATTCTAGTGATTTAGAGTGGCAAGCTCGAATTGAACAACATAAAAATCGTCGCCCCTCTAACTGGATAACTTTAGAAATACCTATCAAACTATCAGAAACTTTGGCTGCTTATTCTGATGAAGATTATTGTATTTTGGTAGATTCTTTAGGTACTTGGTTAGCTAATATTTTGGAACAAGATGAAGAAGTTTGGAATGAAACTTTAGAAGCAGTAATTGAAAGCCTATTAACAGCTAAGGGTGATGTAATTTTAGTTGCTGAGGAAACAGGTTGGGGAGTTGTTCCTTCCTTTCCTATTGGACGGTTATTTCGCGATCGCCTTGGTAATCTTATTCGTAGAGTGGGAGTTATTTCTGAGTCTGTTTATCTGATTACTGGAGGTCATGTTTTGCATCTCAGTGCTTTAGGTGTACCTTTAAATTTTGGCGTTAGCGAATAAATGTATGATCTTATAGGAGTCAGGAGTCAGGAGGTAGAAAGGAGTTTTTTCCCTAACGTAAGTAGGGAGAGATAGGTATGATTTACACTCTTGTTTTGGCTCCAAACTTAACATTATTAGGAATTTTATACCGTGTTTCAGCAACGCCTAAAATTTTAATTCTTAATTAATTCTCAAGGAATGAATGGTTGGGTTTGAACTCCAGTTTTAATCAGGAAAGTTACAATTAAATCAGATATTTAAGACATTAATACCGTTGTACGAAAGTCAAAAGTCAAAAAGGAGGATTGATTTGGCAGAAAAATTTAACTAACAATAATTTTCGGTAATTATTTCATACTGACTATGTAAAATAATTCCGAAAANTTACAATTAAATCAGATATTTAAGACATTAATACCGTTGTACGAAAGTCAAAAGTCAAAAAGGAGGATTGATTTGGCAGAAAAATTTAACTAACAATAATTTTCGGTAATTATTTCATACTGACTATGTGAAATAATTTGTGATATTATTTTGGATAATTGGTATAACTTGTGGTAAATATCTCTATATTAAAGTAGAAAATAATCAGATTTTAAAAGTTATGGCATCCCGTAGTCAAGTCAGAAAATACATTGCCTATTGGTTTCAGTTAGGCAAAAAAGTATTAATTAGAAATGGTCAGGAAGCTATAAGACCTCAAGTTGTAATTTCAGGCGATCGCTACAGTGAAGAATTTGAAGAATGCTGGCAAAAAATTTTATCTGTTGAATCAGGAGATTGTTATTTAGAAGGAACAGATCAAACAATTAAAGAATTATTATCTCCAGAGTGGGATATTAGTCCTTGCGCCCGTTGTTTAATGCCTATCCCATTTCATGTAAAAGGGATGCCTCCTGAATGCTGTCCATGTTTTGATCTACCTAGCTGGCCTGATACTGAAACACCATTGCCACGATCGCCTATTTGTAGTAAATCACATCTGCTAAGTATTTGTGAGCGATTATTAAGTGTCAATCAGAAAGATAACATTGATACTCATCATCACAATTCTGAAAATGAGGGTTTTAAAGCATCTTGAGAAAGTTGTTTTTCTTTCACACAATTCTCCTACCTTGGGAAATTTTTACCAATAAGATAAATAGACAAAAATCTCTAGAAGAGTATCGTCATCCAAATTTT
>NZ_LGSU01000891.1 GCF_002260545.1 Hydrocoleum sp. CS-953
GATTAATTGATTGGAAATACTAACGAGGGATATAATCGCTACTTGGAAATTTACCAACTACGAACTTTAGGTTAAATTCCCTCGTCCCTATTCCCTTTGAAATCCTTGAAGACTTTTGACTTTTAACTTTAGCTAAAAGTACAAGTTCGACAAAAGTCTGTCCAGTTAAATTAAGTGTTATGAGTGCTATGCAAATCAATACTTCCAACAATCAAATCCATGTAGGTGTTTTAGGCTTCGGTGGTCTAGGACAAGCCGCAGCTAGGGTACTTACACCAAAACAAGAAATGGCCTTAGTTGCTGCTGCTGACCAAAAAGGTTATGCCTACAACCGTCAAGGATTAAATCCTGACCAATGTATGGCCATTTACAATAACCAAGGGTCTTTGGGTTATTTAGAACTTGGTGGTGTTTTAAGTAACCAGAGCATTGAGGAATTAATCAAAGTAGCTGATACTGTGGATGGTTATTTTCTGGCCCTTCCTAATTTGCCTAATACTTTTATGGCAGATGTTGCCAAACAATTTATTGCTGCTGGTTGGCGGGGGGTATTAGTAGATGCCATTAAGCGTACCAGTGCCGTCGAACAATTATTGGCCCTCAAAGATGAACTACAAGCTGCGGGTATTACTTATATGACAGGTTGTGGTGCAACTCCTGGTTTATTAACTGCAGCAGCTACTGTAGCAGCTCAGAGTTATGCGGAAATTCATAGTGTGAAAATTACTTTTGGAGTAGGTATTGCTAATTGGGAAGCTTACCGCGCCACAATTCGTGAGGATATTGGCCATTTGCCCGGATATGATGTGGAAAAAGCTAAGGCAATGACTGATGCTGAAGTGGAAGCTTTGTTGGAAGAGACAAATGGTCTGTTGAAGTTGGAGAATATGGAACACGCTGACGATATTATGTTGGAGTTGGCGGGAATTTGCGATCGCGATCGAGTAACAGTAGGCGGTATTGTGGATACTCGCAACCCGAAAAAACCTTTAAGTACAAATGTTCAGGTAACTGGTCGTACTTTTGAAGGGAAAATTTCTACCCATACTTTTACATTAGGGGATGAAACAAGTATGGCAGCTAATGTTTGTGGTCCGGCGTTTGGTTATTTGAAAGCGGGAGTAGATTTATATCGTAGAGGTATTTATGGTTTATTTACTGCTGCTGAAGTTATGCCGAAGTTTGTCCGGTAGAGGTTTGTTTGTACATACCTAAAATGCTGCAATAGTAGGGGCGGGTTTGAAATTAATGAATAATGGATAATGAATAATTAAATAAGATTTCCGTACTTGGGTAATATCTCTCGGTTTTAACCAGAGGTAATTATTACTGATTAATTATTAATTAATTATTAACCCGCCCTCATGCACACCCATTAGTTGTGTAGGGGGGGGTTTTAGCTAGAATTTTCGTGCTTACTCTAAGATTTACATAAACCCGCCCTCATACACATCCATTAGTTATGTCAGTCTACTACGATAGTTTTCCGCACCAATTACACGATCGCTCCCACAGGAATAGCTTGTTGCTCATCCAATTCAATTTATTGACATTCTTTTTAATTAATTAGGATTAACACCAAAACTGTATCTATGAAGAAAGGTGTAAAAAATCCCCTAATGATTATAAATTTCTTCAAAAGAATTGTCAACTACAATTGATACAGATTTCTATTAATTTACCCGATATATTCAAAATATAGATAGGGTTGATACAAAAAGCCATGTCTATTCCAAGGTCATCTGAAGGACTTGTCTCTATTGGCCTTTATTATTTTTGGGTTTGGGGATACAATTGACAACTTATTGATATTGCTTCTTATTAAATCAAAACCAGGCTAACCCATACATGAATTTTAAGTCTGGCATCTGAAGTAAGCTAAATCAATAATTTATAGCATTAAGTAACTAAGAAATTCTACAATTAATTTGTAGAAATAACTGAGATATGCTCAAACATCTTGGTCAAGCTAGTGCGATTTGCTTTCCCCAGTAGATTCAATCAACTTTAATTTAGACATCAAAATAATCAGGAGTGTCGATAATGGCAAAAATTGGCATATTTTATGGCAGCACATCTGGCGTAACAGCAGAAATCGCTGAAACAATCCACGAAAAATTAGGCGAGGAACTTTGTGATATCATAGATATGGAAGAAGATTACGACGAATTCAGTCAACTTCTTGAATACGATTATTTGTTATTGGGTTGTTCGACCTGGGGAGCTGGGGAAGTGCAGAATGCTTGGCGCGAACCACTTTTTGACATGGATATCGAAAAGCCTGATTTTACTGGAAAGATTATTGCTTTGTTTGGTGCAGCAGATCAAGTTGGTCATGGAAAGCACTTTGCTGGTGCATTGCAACTTATGTGCGACCAATTCGAGAAGCTTGGTGCAACTATAGTGGGAGAATTTCCTACTGAAGGTTACACTTTTGAGCATTCTTCAGCAGTGCGTAATGGTAAATTTGTAGGATTACCACTGGATGAAGTTAATCAGAGCGATCTAACTGAAGAGAGAATTACACAGTGGTTGGAAACGCTACGCCCCATTTTTCTGGGTGAAGAAGCTCCTGTATTAGTATCTGCTTAGATGGCGAAAGTTTTGTAGCACCTAAAAAGCAACGTTCAATAATTGATAATTGATAATGGATAATTGATAATTACCTCTTCCTCAAAGGAAGAGGATTGAATAAAAGGAAAATTTTTTCTTGTTTCTCCTTTAAAGGAGAGGCTTTAAACCTTAATTATTCGGTAAGAAAAAATTTTACTGTAAAAGATTTCTCTAAATCTCAAAATTGGAAATCTTGTTACTAATTTTTGTAGCGATCGCTGTTGAGATGACAACAGCATGATCGTATTGCATCTGTAAAAAATTGTTTTGTTTGCATATCAGTTCATCTCCTTTTGGGTTGGGGAATATTATTATTCCCCAACTTTTTTATTTATAGCAGTTTTCACATATAGCAATCCTAAATAGGTTGTAATATAATGTCCGCTGGTATCGGAGCGTGTAAAAGTTGGGGAAAGAGCTACCATTAGTAAAGTTTTTCCTTCTTCTTTCTTCCTTCTTCCTTCTTCCTTCTTCCTTCTTCCTTCTTCCTTCTTCCTTACCTTCCCTATACAAGACCGATGCTACCGGACATGATATAATATTTGATTGTAGGGGTTTGGTCTCCAAACCCACCTAGGGTTGCTGATTAACTCTCAAAGCATTTATAAATAAAGCTTTTAGCCTTTTTAGAACGAAAAAACTGCCAGCTTTTCGGTCTTTAGAGCTGTAAAAAGTTAGCACTTTGATCAGACAAGATTCAATCTCCCAAACCTCCCCACACTTCCCACACTCTGCTGTTTTCAGCAAACCCCAAGTAAAAATAGTAAAAATAGGGTTTGGAGACCAAACCCCTACAGTTTTTTTCACAAATCAAATCCCCTTGCGCGTGGAGTGTTATAAGAAACCGGGTTTATGGGAGGTAGATGTTAGTATGGTGAGGTATTTAGTACAAACCCGGTTTTTATGCTTTTTGATGCTGATAGATTTTTTGGAGCGCTAAAGCGCAACTACAAACAAAGACTTTAGCTTTTTAACCAATAGCAATTTGATTAGATGATAACAGCCATTTTTGTAATCCATTAATCAACGCTTGAGTGTGATGATAAGCTGCCATATTGCCTCGATCGCAAAAACACTTGGCAGCAGCTTGTAAATCTTGCATTGCTGCTTGATAAAGTCCGGACTCTTGACGCAATAACCCCCGGTTTAAATATGCTTGAGCTTCATGGGGATTAAGTTTGAGAGTTTTACTAAAGTCTGCCATTGCTGCTTCAATGTTTCCCATCTTGCTACAAACACAACCTCTGTTATAATATGCTCTGGAGTTACCAGCATCTATAGAAATAGCATAACTAAAATCTGCTTTTGCTTTGTGCATATTTTTTGACATTAAATATGCTAGACCTCTTTCATTATAAATATCTGCTTGATTAAAATTAGCATCTTGTTGAGTATTTGCTAAAATTAAGTTATAGTCTGCTATTGCTTCCTGATAATTATTCAGTTCAAAATTAGCTAATCCTCGGTTGTATAAAGCACGAAAATCATTATCGTTTTGGTTAAGCACTTGAGTATATTCTACAATTGCCTGTTGGTAATTACCGATTTCGTAGTAAGCTAAACCTATATTGAGATTTGCTTCTATATTTTCTGGATTAATTTTTATTGCTTCGGTGCAGTCAGCGATCGCTTGGTCATATTTTCCCAATTGAAGATAAACTAAACATCTATTACTATAAGCACTGGCAAAGTTAGAATTAAGTTCTATTGCTTTGGTAAAATTCTCAACTGCTTGCTTATAGTTTTGATTTTCAGTATGAGCTATACCTTGAGTGAAAAACTTTTTAGCATTGCCGATATCTGAGTTAGCAGTTGCAATTTTCATCGGTGGCGAGAATGACAAAAATAGGACGGTAACGACTATACCGATACTGAGCAGAAATCGATCAAATCTATTCATTTCTCACCGTATATATTTACTTCAAATAATAATATTGGGGCGAATACATAGAGCTATAGATTTATTATATCTAGCTCTAATTTTCACCCCAACTATCAAGGAATATATTATCAAGATGAGAAAGGTTTCATTTGTAAAGTTGGAAACTTTTCTCTCCTATCTTTTCCTAATTTGATATTAATTATTACCAACCTTTTTCAGCTTGATCTAGAACATAAGCTGTAACATCTTCAATGGAAGTTGCTCCAAGCCTTTTGAAAGCTGGCATAGCAGCTTTACCATTTGTTACCTGATAGATAATTTTCTCTTCACTGAACATACCCCATTTTTCTAAATCTGCTTTACTTAAAGTCTTTGTTGGGTTAATGCTATTCTTACCTCCGATATGGCAAGCTGCACAGTTACCTGTGAATATCTGCTTTCCATGAGCTATATCAGCAGCTAAAGCTGGAGGTTGTACTGCAACAACAACAAACGCTATGGCTAATAGCACAATGGATAGTAATTTTTTCATTTGTTCTCCTCTCTCAACACAAATACAGATAATGATTAAATCTGCGTTTCCTATTCTGAATTAAGTCGGGCATTACGTCAAACGACAGGCTGTCAAACATAAAAATTAAATTATAAAAATTAAATTAATGATTATCAAAAAGTTTTTTTGGAGACTGATAAGAAACCGGGTTTATATTAGATATTCAACAAAACTAACATTTACCCGCACAAACCCGGTTTCTGTGTTGATACTAATACTACGGAAT
>NZ_LGSU01000892.1 GCF_002260545.1 Hydrocoleum sp. CS-953
CTTAAAAAGAAGAGGATTGACGAACAGGAAAATTTTTATTTATTATCCCCTTAAAAGGGGAGGCTTTAAACCACAATATTTCGGTAATTATTAATTATCAATTCTTAATTATTAATTATTCAAGCATCCTTCCACAACCTTAAAGATTAATAATTTCTAGCTCCTCTAAATTATCAGCAGGTGTAAATCCAAATACACGGGAATAAAAATAAAACTCTCCATCTAATGCTCGTTTAATATTCTCGGAACGGCGAAAACCATGTTGTTCTTCTGGAAAAGCAACATAAGCCACTGGCAATCCTTTTTGCTTCAAAACTTCTAGCATTTTCTCAGCTTGATTTGGCGGTACAATTTTATCTTCTAAGCCTTGGAAAAAAATTACAGGGCAAGACAAACCCTCAGTAAAATTAATAGGTGATCGCTGTTTATAAATCTCTTTTGTTTCAGGATAAGGTCCGATTAATCCATCTAAATAACGGGATTCAAACTTATGAGTATCTGTTGCTAAAGCCTCTAAGTCACTAACTCCATAATAACTCGCTCCAGCTTTAAATACATCCTTAAAAGTTAAGGCACATAAAGTTGTATAACCTCCGGCACTACCACCAGAAATAGCCATACGATTATTATCTACTAATTCCTGTTTAGCTAAATATTCAGCGCCATTTACACAATCATCAACATCAACAATACCCCAATTATTTTTTAGTCTTTGCTGATACTCTCTTCCATATCCAGTGCTACCTCCATAATTAACATCAAGTAGGGCAAAACCACGACTCGTCCAATATTGAATTTTTAAACTTAAACTACTAGAAGTTGCTGCTGTTGGCCCCCCATGACTTTTGACTAAAAGAGGTGGTTTTACTTCTCCAGGTGCAGTGTAATCTTTATTAGTTGGTGGGTAAAAGAAACCATAAGCACTTTTGCCATTTTCTGTCGGAAATTCTATTGTTTTAGGAATAGATAAATAACCAGAATCAATTTTTAAATCTGTAGAACTTTTTAAAACATTAATGTCACCTGTAGAGAGATTTATTTGGATAACTGAACTAGGTTCTGTAGGGGAACTTCCCAAAAAACAAACTTGGCTACCTTTGGCTGTTAAAGAACTAATAGAAGTATAGGGTATTTCTATTTCCTGTAGATGTTTTTTAGTAGTATTAAGAGTTGCCAAATGCCAAATTCCATTCTGAGAAAAAGTGCAGAGAATTTTGTTAGCTGCTGTGAAAGCATAAGTAGACATTCCAAATACCCATTGTGGCATTCCAAACTCAGCATCCAAAGGATATAATGGGTCTACATTTTCTGCCTCAGTCACTCCAGGCACCCGATAAAGATTCCACCATTTAGAGCGATCGCTCACAAAACATAACATTCCATCTGGAGACCACTGGGGTTGAAAAATTGATTCTGCGTTCCCTCCAGCAAGTAAGCTAATTTCACCTAATGAACCATCTGTATTCATCGGAGCTACCCACAACTCCGTACCATCCCAAGGCATATTTGGATGATTCCAACTAATCCAGCAAAGTTGGGAACCATCATTACTCAGACTCGGTGAAGCATAAAAATCATAACCTTCTGCCAATATCTGGATATCTTCTCCATTTTTGAGATTAATGCTAACTATCCTATTGACAGGTTCCCCATTCTGTGTATGATCTTCCTGAATACAAATTAAGCGATCGCCTTGTTTATCTATCACACCATCCGCATAACGCATATTTGCCTCTGGAGTTAAAGGTTGGGGTTCTTTACCTGGTGTTTGACGATAGAGACGTTGGTCAGCAAAATTAGAAAAATATATCGTACCATCTGCCACTAAGAAAGCACCACCGCCGTATTCATGGACACGGGTGCGTACATTAAAAGGTGGAGGAGTAATGTCAGTTGTCTGTCCATCTGGAGTGTGGCGCACAATTACATTTCGTCCACCCTCTGAAGGTCGTCCTTCAATCCAGTAGACATCATCACCATCAATGGTAATACTACTAAGTCCAATTGTTCCGGCTACAATCAAGTCAGTAGTAATAGGGGATTTCCAGGAACCATAAGGTGCTATTTGTGTCATAATTTAAGATTACTATATAAGATAATGTCTACTATTTAATTTTGTTATTGTCAATTGTCAAGTTCTAAATCTTCCGTTTGATTTATTTAATTATGACTTAGGCAGTATAACTTATTTTCCTCATTGCGACCTACAGGGTTTGTGGAGCAGTCCGGAACGGATAGCAATCTCAAGTCCTAGGTTTTGGTATCTAATGTCTAAGTCCTGTTAATATACAGTATTAAAAAATGTTTTATACCATTTTGATAAATGTTTGCTACAAATAGGTAGGTGATTTTTTAGGAGTCAGGAGTTGTAGGGGTGATTTCCGTGCCGGAATGCTCCTAATTACGCGAATCACCCCTACATGAGTGGTATGGGAATAGCTTTGATGCCATTGATTAGTTCATATTTGATCTTATTAGTCAAATGGACATCTCCTGTCAAGTCTTTTTCTTGCCCTTATTATTCGTAACATTCTTTTTTCAAATTGGTATTAAGTGATAAGAGTTTACTAAGTTAGTTATAAGTTTGAGCTATGAAAAATTTACCGCTCTATCTTTGGAGAGTAGCAAAGATAAAAACGGAATACAAACCAAAGGTGCGGAGTTGGTTATTAGGTTAGTTTCAGTCGAGAGATAAAGAGGTGGGGAGATTGAATATGAAAGTATAGTTTACTCTGGTTCAGGAATTTGCAATTTTTAAATATGGCGATAATAATTGTAGGGGTTTGGTCTCCAAACCCTAACTCTTTGACAATGGGAATTTACTAATTATTCTAACTATACCAAAAAGCGATCGCTCTTGTAGTTGAGAAAGAGCGATAGAACTCCGTTCCGCTGACGCGATCGCTATAATCTTCATAGTCTAGTAGGGTGCGTTTTGATGCGCAATATGAAAAGCAGGAGGAAGTGGAGCCTAACACACCATTTTTGATGTTGCCAGGTGCGTTACGCTACGATGCCATCCACTGTTTTTAGTTCTAGGCGATCGCCTTCTAGAAAGAAGAAAGCGATGTCTTACTATTAGACTGCTCCAACTACTGGGAACACATTAGGATTTGCCCCGTAAGCAGCCTCCCTAATTCGGTTCCAATCAAACAAATCTCCAGGATCTGACTTACGACCTTTAGGAAGTGCAACATCTTCGTGTCCTGTAATATGAGTAATGGAAGGATATTTGTTCAATAAATCCTGGGTTAACCACTCTAAGGACTGATATTGGGCTTCGGTATAAGGAGACCAATTGCCATCGGGATTCACAATTTCAATACCGATAGAGAAGTCGTTAACATTAGAGCGACCGTTTAATTCTGAAATTCCTGCGTGCCATGCCCTGTCGTTAGTATCCACCATGTTTGTAATTTGAGCGTCCCGATCTACGACATAATGAGCAGATACTCGCGAGTTTGGATTTTGAAACCAGCTAATTGTACCATCACCATTATCGCTTCCTGTGTGATGGAAAATAATGCTGGTTACATCTGATGGACCGCCGGGGCGAGGTTCAAAGTTGGGGCTAAAAATCCATTCAATAGCCAGTGGTTCTGGTGTTGAGGAAAAATTATTATTACCATTAACTATAGCACCGCTAATATTATCCCAAGTAATGTAACCTCCCTCAAAATCTTGACGTGTAATTCCATTCCAATTATATTCTGCACTGGTAGGTGCGCCTAGATATCCGTTTAGCCCACCATCAGTTTCTAAATATTTTTGGCGAATTGCACCGTATAGTGGGTAAGCGCCGTTTTGACTCTCAACAATGGAACCACCATCAAATAGTTGATACTCGTAACCATTGTAGTAAATTACATCGGAAGTAGGACTACCTAGTCTCCACGAGTATTCTTGATAAACCTGATTAATATCATTAGATGGAGTATTAATGTAATTTAGATGGAGTAGACGAAATCAAGGGAGGACTTTCCAAGTTAAAGACTACTTCATAGTTGGTATATAGGTTTGGGTCTTGTGGAGCATCGACTCTGGCATAGTAGGTGCCTGGAGATAAGGAATGAATAAAACCACCTTGTCTGATGGAGTAAGCTCCCTCGATCTGCTCATTGGCACTAATGGGTTGACCCCAAGCGTCCATTATTTCGACATCAATTAAATGGTCGTAGTTATGAACTTTATAGCTCAATGACCTGGGTTGGGAAATTTCAAACTGGTAGAAGTCAGCAAAGTCACCTTCGTTAGTTCCTACAAAGTCAGCAAAACCGGAATTGTGGCTACTGACAGGTGGTGTTACACAATGGTTGAGTGCTTTATCAGAAATCCCTGCTGTGACAGCTTTTTAGTAAGAAAATTAAGTAACTTATGGAAAATGTTAGCTACATAATTCTCCCAGAAAATTACGACCCAGATGGCTACAGAGCTGTTGAGGACGCTTTAGGGCTGGAAATTAATATGGCTGCCCATCCTAGTGAGCAAGAGGAAATAATGAAGAATTACCTCTTTGTTCAATCCTCTTTACACGCCATGTTATGTGGCAAGGAAACAGTCTCAGAATTTCTAGACAAGCTTGAATCAACTGATTGTATAGACATGGATACATATCTAACAGAAACTTTTGAAAACCTAGAATCACTAGGTGTCACATAATCAAATAATTGACTGATAAGCTTCTACTAATATTTCTATATCTTTAAACCAAAAAACAGGTTGAAATAATAGCGAGTAACTAGGTGTTGCACCATCTAATTGATAGTGTAAAATAGTCGGACTTCTTAAATGCAATTTCTGTCTATACACATCAGAATAGCTGTTACTTGCTTGGTCTTTCACTTGCAAGGCAATCCAACCTCCTAACCACCATTGAGAAAGAGCTGAATTACTAGCAATAGTAACTTTATGGTAGTTAGTCCTCAACGGCATTTCAATTCTTTGATTAGGGAGCCTATTTTGTTTACTTGGCTCCCCTGATATATCCCAACTCCCCTCATATATTTTTACCCAGTTATTACTATCTGATAAGTTAGGCATCTTTGATTAAAATGAAAGAAGATAACGACAGAAAAATTCATGTTAAGAAGTGCTTGCAACTCAATAATTTTATTTTTTTTTAGGGAATGCAAGCAGTTTTACAATTATAGCAATATCTTGCAATCTGATGTTTTTCGGATATATTTTAATTAGCTCATCCAAAATCAACAACTGCAGATATTCTCAGTCCAATGTCTGAAGCAGTAAACACAGAAAATCCATTATCCTTAAATGAT
>NZ_LGSU01000893.1 GCF_002260545.1 Hydrocoleum sp. CS-953
TTGCATAAGGGCGTCCGTACACAGAAGAATAATGAACATTAACTGACTAATAATTAGGTAATAATTTATTTTACCTGTGTTAATTACTTAATAACTGAAGTGTCACTCAAGTATAGCATTAATGCATGGGAATTGGTATTATTCATTCAACAATTCACACCTTGAAGCCTCCCCTTATAATTAATAATTAATGTACCTCATTAATTATTAATAATTTCAGAGGGTCTGGCTGGGTAAATAGTTGATATATTGCTCCTAAGCGCCGTAATAATTATTAATTGTATTCCTAGGTCATGCTGCGCAAACGGCTGTTGCCGACATGAAAATTGTTAATTGTTAATTATTGAGAAGGGGTAATTATTAATTATTAATTGTATTCCTAGGTCATGCTGCGCAAACGGCACCTCGTCACATGAACATTGTTAATTGCTGAAGCTTCCTCTTTTAAGAGCATAAAAAGCGGAGCGGCTCTGCAAGAGCGGGAAACCTCGCCATATCCAATCGACCAAGAGAAGAAAAAAAATTCCTTTTAGCCAATCCTTCTATTACATAAGAGGTAATAACTAATAATTAATAATTATTAATTATTGAAATACTCTCAACGTTGTGTTTAGGTAGTAACCAGGAATTTGTATACCAGTTCAAAATCCAAAATCTAAACTTGCATGGAGCAAAAAGCAGTTTTCTAGCTATTTTTTTTGATCGTCTTATTTTGAGTTAATTTCTGTTGAAATATACAGTTTTTCTTCAGATGATAGTATTTGCTTAATTGGCATACTAATAATAACTGTAGTTCCTTGATTTATGCCTTCACTAGATAATTTAATATCACCATTCACCATTTCCATCAGACTACGAGAAATCGCTAATCCTAATCCATTGCCACCAAATTTGCGGGTTTTTGTACCATCTACCATGACAAAAGGTTGAAATAATTTATCCTGTTGTTCTAAATTAATACCAATTCCTGTATCTTGAATTGTAACTACAACCTCATTTACTTTCTCACCCTGAAAATCCATTACATAATTGGTATTTTCACNTTTTTGTACCATCTACCATGACAAAAGGTTGAAATAATTTATCCTGTTGTTCTAAATTAATACCAATTCCTGTATCTTGAATTGTAACTACAACCTCATTTACTTTCTCACCCTGAAAATCCATTACATAATTGGTATTTTCACAAATACTTGATTCATTATATTTGAGACTAAGATAAATATTAATACTACCTTCTTCTGTAAACTTAATTGCATTATTAATAACATTTTCAAACACCTGTTTTAACTTTTCTCTATCAGCGTCAACAATGATTACTTGTGGAGGAATATTTAGTTTTAACAGTAGAGATTTTTGTTGAAGATTGTCTTTAAATGAATCCACTGTCTCTTGTAATAATTTGATAATATTGACATCCTCAAAGATCATAGATAAAGTTCCTGAATCAATTCTACGGATATCCAGAATATCATCAATAATTCTTAGCAAATGAATAGCCGAATCATTAGCTTGTTTCAAGAAATCTATTTCTTCTTCCCTACTATCACAAAAATCATCACAAATTAATTGCAGTGAACCAATAATTCCGTTAAGTGGAGTTCTTAACTCATGGGAAATATTCGCCAAAAATTCACTTTTTAACTGGTTAGCAACCTGAGCCTCTTTAGAAGTTACTTCTAGTTGATAAGCCCACCTCTTTAGCCTCTCTACCATATTCTGTAATGAAATTGCTAGTTGATTAAACTCGCGAATTTTTATGTTTTGAGGTACTTTCTTGGGAGAGTCTAAATCACTAACAGTAATCGCATAGTCTCGCAATTTTTCTAAAGGACGAGCTAAATCGCGAGCTAAATAAATACTTGCTATTATACTAGCAGCAACTAAACCTAAAATCAGAATAATTAGAACCTTTTGAACTTCTCTAAGACCAGATAAAGCAAAATCTATAGGTGTAATTGCTAAAACAATCCACTGATTATCATTATCTCTATCTATAGGACTAGGAATAGCAACATACCCCGCTAAAAATTCATTATCTGCTGATAATTTAAGTCCTAACAATTCAGGCAATATTTTTTTTAGTTCATCAATAATCTCTCTCAAATGATTTTTACTTTTACCATTCCCCCCATTTCTACTAGAAATATCTGTTTCCTCAAAAGAAAATATGTGGGCAAAATCTTTTTTGCCTTCCTGTGCATTTCTGATAATACTTTCTAGTTTTCCTGCATCTGGCCCTTCAGAAATATTACGTCCTAGTCTGCTAGGGTCTGGACTAGCTAATATCGTACCTTTATAATCANGTGCATTTCTGATAATACTTTCTAGTTTTCCTGCATCTGGCCCTTCAGAAATATTACGTCCTAGTCTGCTAGGGTCTGGACTAGCTAATATCGTACCTTTATAATCAATTACTACAGTTGAACCTGTCAGTGAGCCTCTTTTTCTGTTAGTTTGCATTGGTAAAGCTGACTTAATACTCAAGGCATACCGCAATTTTCTTTCGCCACCTTCAGCAAGATATACTGGTACACTTAAACCTAAGCTAACTTGTGTTTTTTGATTGACTTCCTGATGATTTGATTCACCCTCTGAGGTTAATTGTTCTGGTTGTATGTAACTCATGTAAATATTGGAGTTATTAGTAATCAGTTGTTTCTGCTGTTGAGGCCATATATTTTCTGATAAGGAATGTATTGGTTTAGCACCACAAGTATTAGCAACGATCTGCTCAGTTTGTAAGTTACTTAATTGAACGCAACTTACCTGGCCAGATAACATTTTGTATAACTTTTCAACATAACTTTGATACTCTTGAGCTGTACCAGATTGAAGTACATAGCTTTGGCTGGCACTAACTAAATTCGATTCCAGGGATTTTGCCCACTGTTGAATATCTTCTGCCTTTCTATCTGCACTTTCTTTCAGGTTTTGACGAGCAGTGTCTAGAAGAGTAGAACGTGCTTGTCTGTATATTATATACTGACCCAGTATTAATACTGGTACAGTAAGTAGCAATATTCGAGATAGTAGAATCCTGCGAAAAGAGGATTGAACTTGTTTAATCATAACATTTTTTACCGACAATTTTGGTCTAGAGCAACGTCCTAGAAGGAAAGTTTAGTGTTATAACAAGAGTCGTATAAATACTTATGTTTCCCCAAGCTGACAAAAAGGCTATTAAAAAACAACCAGGTATGAATTATTCCATGTATTTACTATTCCATGGTATATCGTACCTGATGATATTGACTTGATAGAATAAAACTACTAACCTCGAAAAAGCATTATGTTTTACTCTTAAAATACAAATCTAGTTTGATGTGATAACTTAATTTCAAGTCTATATTCCAGGTATTTGTTAGATAATTTTTTTCTATAGCAGAAGGCAGAAGGCATAAGGCATAAGTTTTGTAGTCTACCTTTGTAAAAGGTTTAAAGCCTCTCCTTTTCAATGGATAATTGATAATTAGAGAGAATTTTTACGATCCACTCTCCATTATTGATTATCAATTGTTAAAGAGGTAATTATCCANCTACCTTTGTAAAAGGTTTAAAGCCTCTCCTTTTCAATGGATAATTGATAATTAGAGAGAATTTTTACGATCCACTCTCCATTATTGATTATCAATTGTTAAAGAGGTAATTATCCATATATTCATTATCTATTATCAATTAATGAAGAACAGTTGAAAAATAGTCACTAACAAGCAAAAAAATCCCACTCTCAAAATTAGTTACTATAGCTGTAATCTACTATTTAAAATCTATACCTAATTTCGATTTCTAATTTTCATTTTTTGAAGTAGTTCAGAATTCTTATCTTTTAGAGTAATTTTCCACATTCATTCCACAGCATTTCCACAAGCAAGTTCAATGTTTTCCACAGATTAAACAGGATTTTCCACAGAGTTCAACGATGTCATAATACTCTTGTAAATGTATTGGGGATTTTGTTCAATCACAGGTAAATTCCTTCATTTTTGCCATTTTTTATGAATTTTTGTAACAAAAAATGCGATGAAACACTGATGATTTCGTAAATCTTTTATTGATCGAAAGTAGGTTGTAATATTTCTCAACATTGACAAACCTACCCCCTCTTAATGCACAATGATGCGACATTGGTAGTTCAAAGTTAGTGGTTAATGGCCATAACTAAGGACTATGAAGAAGAAAAAATATTATAGAGAACCCTACTAAAGATGAACGTAACTGTTAGTATTCTGGCCGAAATTCCTGAAGCACTGCATGAATCCCTTAAAATCTACTTAGAAACCCACCCTGACTGGGATCAAGACCGTGTTTTTTCCGCAGCTTTGTCACTATTTTTGTTACAGAATGGAGATAGCGGTACACCAGAAACATCTCCCTATTATCGTCAAGCTGCTAGAGTTTACCTAGAAACCCTTTTCCAACATCATGTATAGACCCCAAATGGGTTTTATTGAAAAATAGACGGTGTGATGGGGTGATGGGGTGATGGGGTGATGGTGTGATGGGGTGTATTAGAGTATTTTTCCATCTTTTCGCTGTATTTCCTATCTCTACAGACGACTCCATGCCTCAAAAATTTACTTCTAGGTAAAAATACTTTTAGGGGTTCTATAGAAGCATTTGGAATATGGGCAGGCGGTGTGGGTTTTTAGTAAAGGAGCAAGTCCTCAACATTCATAAGTCAGGAGTATAGAGAAATAAAATAAATTTAGAAAAATGCCCCCATCTCCCCACCATCCCCTTCTATATTCTAAATATATCCCATTTGGGATCTATAAGAAGCCCTAACTGTATCTCCAGAAAATAAGTCCTGGTGGAGAATTAATTGATAAAAAATGGGTAATAATTGATTTGATGATGGGATGAGTGGCAGATATCTAATAGACCCCATCTCCTCATCTCCCCCACTCCCATACTCTCAATCTATAATTTTAAATAGATCCCCTTAGGGGTTCTATATACCACCACCTTTAATTGTTCTTTTGGGATAAGCATTTAGCTACCAGTTATTAGCTTAATTTGCTCAAAAGTTACATATACCGACCTTCTAACACTGTTTTAGTTAGAGACTCGGTTATTTTTTTGTGTCTTGTTTTTGTGAATATCAATTTTAAATTGCTACAATTTTTAATTTTTTTATTCAATAAAAAGCTTATTTTTCATAAATAATATTTTTACAAAAGATTTTTTATTTGTCACCTTAATAAACTCAAAATTAATAATTATCAAAAATTGTCAATTAAAACGAAAATTGTCGTGGTCAAAGCGCATATCAAAAG
>NZ_LGSU01000894.1 GCF_002260545.1 Hydrocoleum sp. CS-953
CTTCCTTTTAGGGAGAGGTAATTATCAATTATCCATTATTGAACCCCCCAATATACACCTTTAAAAGCTGATAGCTGACCGCTTTCCTAACTTAAATTACTGGGAAACTTTCTGAGCATCATACTCTTTAAAACTTAGATAAAACTTTTCCTGATCGTACAAATGACACTTATCTGTTATCTCTTTCATTAAAGACCAAGAAAACTTAGTTTGATAAAGTTTATCTCCCCATTTATCCTTCAAAAATTGATATGCTTGCCTTAAATTATATGAAGGAATTCCTGTTGAGACATGATGGGGAATATGCACATTAATATCATGGCAAAGAAACTCTACCCAACGAGGATAATCACAATGCACTGTACCAAATAATTGAGCCTCTGCTTCATTCCACTCTTCTGCTGGAGTAAAAGGAATTTCCGGTACTGTATGGTGAACAATCGTAAATGTACTCATCCAGAAATGGTAAACTAACCAAGGCATTAACCAAAACTTGACTAAACCCCAGAGACCAGTTGTAGCTATTAATAAAGGAAAGGCGATCGCGCTAAACCCGAAAACTACCAATGCAGAAAATTTGACATCTTCACTATCTTTACCCTCAAATTTTCTCCAGTCAAAATGGATAAGCGCCCAGTGAGGAAGAGAAGCTAACCACCAAAGTCTGCCACGCATCACCCTATACACTGTCTGCATAAAGCTACCAGCAACCTCGAAATCTTCTGGATACCATGGTTGCCAAGCATTGTCTTCGCCCATCTTATTCGTATGTTTGTGGTGATGATTATGGCCAATTCGCCAACCATGAAACGGATAAATTAAAGGCAAAAAGGCTAAGTGACCGACTAGATCGTTGACCCAGCGACGGTTAGCAAAGGAGCGATGACCACAGTCATGGCCAATGACAAAAAACCCTGTTAATGCGGTGCCAGTGAAAATCCAAGCTAGGGGCAATAAAAACCAAGGTGTAATTGTTAGTCCCCAGTAACCTAAAACAACCATAAAGATATTGGTTGCTACCATTGTCCAGGTTTTCCATTTATCTTTAATGAAAACTTCGCGAGGTAGACTTTTCACAATATCTTTTAGCTGTAGTTGCTCATTTTCGCTATGAGAATTTCCAGAAGTAGATTCTGCAATTGATACAGTCATAAATTGTTTAAATTTCCCGTTTTTTTTGATGTTTATGTAGTAGATTTATGATTCCGAAAAAAAACGCCAGCTCAAAAATTTTGCTGGCGGTTTTGACCACAGAAAAATTTTCACAGCTAATGCTCCGAACTAATAGCATTCAATGAATTTTGTTCAAAACAATGCTGTATGTAGCAAAACCTTTCTTTTTATATCATAATCTTGTCACTATCCAGGTAAATTAATGAATTTTGTTGCTTTTGCTACTTCTTTCTTATTTGTCAAGTGTAGCTATCATCATGTTAACAATTTTTATTGATTGACTTATTTTTCAATTTGTGATAGTGAGTTTCTTTCTCTGATAGTTCGTAATTCTAATAAGAGAGTTTCTATTTCTGCCTCAAGATGAAGCAACTTAACTTGTTGATCTGTTTGATACAAAGACTTCATCTGTTCTAAGGTACGGGTTTGATTGGTTGATACTCCTGAACGATTTACCCTTTTAGCAGTATTTAAAGAAGAAGATCCACTGGACAAACTAGATGTGCTGTCAGAAATCAATAAGTTACTAGCCATTTATACTCACTTAAATAGTTTTTCTTTAAGATACATTACAACAAATTAAGCTATTTAACCTTATTGAATAAAAATTTAACATTCAAAATTAGGGCTTGGGGTAAGTTAGCCAATATTAAACAGTTATAAGTAATCTATTAGTTTACTTTCTAGCTATAAATTTGATGAAGTTTTAATCTTTGCCAGGGATTGACCAAAAAGTTATTGACAAACTCTTGATTAAGTCAAAGTTAAATTCTTGTGTAGGGTGGGTTTTGCCGATCGCTGAGATAAAACAATTCAAAGAACGACAGTTGCTCATACGATAAAAGCCATTTAGCATCTCTGCCCGGGATTCAATTTTTGAGGTGCGGAGTCGTCCGTGGTAAGAAGCACTTGCAGAAAAAGCTTGAAAAATACTCCAACACACCTCTACTCCCCTACTCCCGCTCTATTTTTAAATAGATACCAAATGGGTTCTATAGTTGAAATTGTCAATACTAACCCACAAATATAGCTGAAGTTAGAAGGCAGAAAGTTAAATTCGCACGACGGACTAAATTTGAGAAGGGCCAGAGTATTATACATAGTAATGGCAATTGCTATATTAACCACTCTGGCTGTCTTAATATTTGTTTGGTAAACAGTTAATAATAACTTAGGCTGGAGCTAAAAAAAACTTAAAGTTTACAAAAAACAAGCTAGAGAGTAAAGTGTTTTGAAACCGGAGCTGAAAACCAGCACCAGATTTTAATCAATCAATTCAAAGATAATTAAAGTAATTACTTTTTTGTGGTACGATATAAAGATGTCTAAAAAATAAAATTGCTACGATTAAGAGTATCAACATATACGGTCAACCAAGCTAGTAGGGGTGAAACTCCCGTCAAGTAACTAAGCTGTATTGATTATTGCCTAATCAATGCAAATAATAGTAGCTTCGAGAGTATGACCAACTGGTGAAATATGTTGAAAATCGTGAAAGAGCAATAAATCGTCATCAANCAAGCTAGTAGGGGTGAAACTCCCGTCAAGTAACTAAGCTGTATTGATTATTGCCTAATCAATGCAAATAATAGTAGCTTCGAGAGTATGACCAACTGGTGAAATATGTTGAAAATCGTGAAAGAGCAATAAATCGTCATCAAATCTATATCTATAAGAGTAAGCACAATGCCTATAACTATTATTGGTAGGTTTGAGTGTTTAGGGGGACTTTGATTGGTCCCTAGAAAATATAAATCTGGTCAGCCAAGAAAAAAAGTCCTAAGGCTGATTTGTCCCGTTGCGAAGTGTCAGCTTATAATTCCCCTGACTTGAGTCCGGAGAGTAGTCAAATTAAACAATTCAAAACTTTAAAGATGACCTTAACATTGTCCTCTTATCATTCAAAATTACAAGGTTGGCCGGGTTTGATCGAGGCGTATAGATCCTATCTACCTGTGACAGAAGAAACTCCTGTGGTGACACTGCAAGAAGGTAATACTCCTCTGATTCCTGTGCCAGCGATCGCCCATAAGGTAGGTAGACAGGTAGAAGTATTTGTTAAATATGATGGCCTCAACCCTACGGGTAGTTTCAAAGATAGGGGCATGACTTTAGCCATATCTAAGGCCAAAGAAGCAGGTGCAAAAGCAGTAATCTGTGCTAGCACGGGGAATACCTCAGCTGCAGCAGCAGCTTATGCTAGACGAGGTGGGATGCGAGCTTTTGTTTTAATCCCAGATGGTTATGTGGCCCTAGGAAAGTTAGCCCAAGCTCTGTTGTATGGGGCTGAAGTTTTGGCAATTAAAGGCAATTTTGACCAAGCCCTAGAAATAGTCAGGGATGTGGCTAATAAATATCCTGTGACTTTGGTCAACTCAGTTAATCCCTATCGTCTCGAAGGTCAAAAAACTGGTGCTTTTGAGGTGGTGGATACTTTGGGGGATGCCCCAGATTGGTTGTGTATTCCTGTGGGAAATGCAGGGAATATCACAGCATATTGGATGGGTTTNTAAAGGCAATTTTGACCAAGCCCTAGAAATAGTCAGGGATGTGGCTAATAAATATCCTGTGACTTTGGTCAACTCAGTTAATCCCTATCGTCTCGAAGGTCAAAAAACTGGTGCTTTTGAGGTGGTGGATACTTTGGGGGATGCCCCAGATTGGTTGTGTATTCCTGTGGGAAATGCAGGGAATATCACAGCATATTGGATGGGTTTTTGTCAATACCATAAAATCGGAAAATGCGATCGCCTGCCGAAAATGATGGGCTTTCAGGCCGCCGGGGCAGCACCTATTGTCCAAGGTCATCCTATCGCCCACCCAGAAACAGTGGCTAGTGCCATTAGAATTGGCAACCCTGCTAGTTGGGAAAAAGCTGTAGCTGCTCAAGAAGCTAGTCAGGGAAGTTTTACTCCTGTTACAGATGAGGAAATATTAGAAGCTTATCGTTTATTGGCCTCCAATGAAGGAATTTTCTGTGAGCCAGCTAGTGCTGCTTCTGTTGCTGGTTTATTGAAAGTTAAAGACCAAGTTCCCACAGGAGCAAAGATAGTTTGTGTACTTACTGGCCATGGTCTCAAAGACCCAGATGTGGCGATTAAACATAGCAACAATCAGTTTAAGCAAGGTATAGAACCAAGTATAGAGGCCGTTGCTAAAATTATGGGATTTTAAAGGAAAGAATAAGGGAAGAATCAGGAGAGGATGTCAACTTTGAGCTTTTCTCCCTAATCTCTACTACTGGGTAAGCGAGGCAATGGTTTTTCGTTTTGTGGTAACTGAGGAGTATTGGGAGATTTACTCTCCTGTTCCTGTAGTTGAATTGGATTATTAATTTCTGTTTTTAGCTGACTATCGGGGATAGTCTCCAATTTTTCTTGTTTAGTTACTTTTGCTTTGGCCAGAAGATCCACTGCATCTGCCAAAGCATTTGTTAAACTTTTACGAGTATTTGCATGATTAGTTTGCTCTTGTTTAAGGGTTGTAGTTAACTTTTGGACTTCTCGAACAGCGCGATCGCGTTCTTGGCTCACTTCAAGAATTTTGGCCTTAAATTCAGCCAAAGTTTGTAAATGTTCGATTTCCTGTTCAATAGTTGTTAGAGTTTCATCTCCATCGCCTTTAACCAAGGAAAAACCCTTTTGTAATTTCTGAACTTTGGTCTTTAAGTTATCGATAGTTTCTTGACTCTGTTGAGCTTCATTTCTTCGTTGTTGAGCTTCAGTATTATAGAGTTGACGCCACTGAGAGGCACTATCTTGGGCTGCATTTAATTCTGTTTGTAGTTCGACTATTTTTTGTTGAAGAGCTTTAATTTCATTTAACCATGGGGTTATATCCTGAGTCATATCATATTCTTAGATGATAGAGTGTCCATTTCATCGGGTGATGTTTCCCTGCAAGATTGCCTTTGCAATTGTAAGCTAAAATTTTTAACCATAAATATCTTATACTAAATCCGGTTTAGAGTTTGTAGTGTTTTCTGATTTTGGTAAAAAGCTTTTACAAAAATAGTTTCAGCATTTGCCAAAAAGCTCTTTTGAATAATAGATTTGGTATTAGTTTGCTCTTAATTTCCACACCCTAAATTTATTACTAGGTTCTAATT
>NZ_LGSU01000895.1 GCF_002260545.1 Hydrocoleum sp. CS-953
CCATTCCACACAAGATGCCCATTCCACACAAGATGCCCATTCCACACAAGATGCCCATTCCACACAAGATGCCCATTCCACACAGGATGCCCATTCCACACAGGATGCCCATTCCACACAAGATGCCCATTCCACAAAACTATTAAAATCATCCCGCATTTATGCAACACCTAACAACCTGTCTTAATGCACCATTTTAGGTATGTTTGAAACCAGAATGAAATATTTCAAGAGGTTGTTTGAGAAGTCATTTATACCCCTAAATAAGCGGGAGTTTCCGTTGTATTTCCCCCTTTTTAAACATCCTCTAAATAAGGAAGAAGTTCAATAATTAATTATTACCTCTCGTTAAAAGAAGAGGCTTTAATACCTTTTGAAGTATTTATCCTAATATTTGTCATCAACCCAATTTCTGAGAGTTGAAACAACAGAATATTTGTACTTCTTTATTAGGAATATTTGTACTTCTTTATTAGGAATATTTGTACTTCTTTATTAGGAATATTTGTACTTCTTTATTAGGAATATTTTTTTATACTTAACCATTAACATAAATATTTCGCAACGATGAAAATATTAACATTTTTTTAATCTTCCATGATTCCTAACATTCTTTTTTCACGCTTGGTATTACAAAAAAAACTTCTGACTTCCCCTCCTGGGAGGGGTTAGGGGTGGGTTGACTTCTGACTTCTGACTTCGTTAAGGATTTTGCTAACTTGTTTGAGATAAGGTAAAGTTATATATAATAATTAGTCTAAAAATTCATTATATGCGATCGCGATTCTTACCTAATATTATTATCTCCAGCTTAATTGCCATAGTAACTTGGTTGTGGAGTAGCCCAGCTTGGGCATTAATTCCAATTAAACTATATAATATAGACTACAAAGATTGTCCCCCCAGTCTATCAACAGGAATTATTAGCAGTGGTTCGAGTATGGGAGCTAATTGCTTTATCATTAGTGGAAAAGCCCAAAATGCTTCTGGTAAAAATGTATATGACGCTGATGTGTATGGACGTATTTATGATGCGAATAACAATAACGTCATGCAAAATCGTACCAGACTAGGTTCAATTCCAGAAGTTCCCGCACTTACTACTACCGATTTTGAAATTAGAGTTTCTATACCAGCAAATCTACCTACTCCCTTAAAACTTAAGCAGTTTAAATCATCTGGCTTTCCTAGTAAAATTCGGTGGGAGCAAACTATTGAAGAATTCGACGGATTTTAATATTTAGGGTTTGCTGAAAAAGTCCTATGGGTTAGGGTAGGAGGGTAGGAGTCAGAAGTCGTAGGGGCGTTTCATGTCGCTCCGCGAAACGGCCGTTAGCTTCGCACAACTTTCCTATCGGAATGCTCCGCAAACGTTAACGCCCGTACAGGAGTCAGGAGGAATGGGAATTATCGAGGAGGTAAGAGTAGGAGGAAGAATTGTTGCTCTATCTTTCCGCCCTTGTCTACTCAAAATACTCACCTTTTCAGCTTGAGCGAGGAAAAATTTGGTAATTTTTTCAAATAAAAAAGGCTTTAGCTTTTGTATGACTAATGTAGGGGCGAATTGCGATTCGCCCCTACCACCAAAATATTACAACTGAAATTAATATTGCTTTATAGATATTAATAAACTGCTATACTACCTAGTAATCCAGTTAAAATTTGAGCTGCAAACTGGAGAGCAAAGATAGCAATTATGGGAGAAAAGTCAATACCTCCCAAGGGTGGAATAATAGAACGAAATATATTTAGATAAGGGTCTGTTAACTGACTTAATACAGAAAATGGTGGGTCATACCAATTAACATTAGGGAACCAACTTAACAAAATCCTAATGAACATCAAAACCAAATATATGCTCACAAAAGTTGATAATGTTTGGGCTAATAGTCCTATTGAAGCACTCATAAATATTATTATTGTGAAACTACAAACAACCAATAAGTTCTATAATAGAGTTTAGCATAGCTTTGTCCTATTTAGCGACCCAGAGCTATCTCTAAAATCTACAAAATCTAATTATTCTTCACTCTTCAGAGCGATCGCTCTGTTAAGTTTTTGTCTTTTCCAAAGATCCATTTACATTGCCTATTTGCTGGCGAACTTCATCAATTGCTTGATTCAACTGTGCTATTTTACCCTCCAAACTTTGGCGAGTCTCTTCTATAGCTTCTGTTTCTTTAGTGGATTTTTCCTTTTCAGAATCTTGGCTATCTAATAAATTTTCTGCTACATCAGTATCATCAGATATCCTTGAACCGATTAAAATTCCAAATAATCCACCTACCAGGCCGCCAACTGCTATACCTGCCATCAAACCACTTGCAAAACCATTTTTATTACTCATATTTAGCAAACAGCTAATTATTTATATTCTTTTTACTTGAGGACTTAACCCAGAACAACCCAGTTACAAAAAAACAAGCTTTAGTTGGTTGATGATGGATAAGTCTTATACTTAATTATAGTATTTTTTTTTACTAAAACATCACATATTACTAATAAAATTTCAAAATTATACAAGTACGAGTCATTTCACTTATTATTTATAAGTTATCAGTTGGCTGAAACTGGAGGCAAGAAAATCCGAATAATTAATAATTAGAGAGAGTTTTCATTATCAATTATCCATTATCAATTATTGAAGAATTCCTAAGTACCAAAAATCCGATCGCCCGCATCACCAAGGCCCGGCACAATATAACCAACATCATTGACAATCTCATCAATAGTTGCCGTATAAATAGCCAAACTTGGATAAGTAGTACCTAGTTTTTGTAGAGCAGGTGTAGCAGCTACCACAGAAATAATTCTTATAACACTGGGGTCAACTCCACGCTGAGTTAATTCGGCCATAGCCTGCATAATTGTACCACCAGTAGCTAACATTGGGTCACAAATCAAAACCCGAACGTTAGGGTCAAATTCTGAAGGAAGCTTATTCAAATAACAACTAACTTCGAGAGTTTCTTCATTTCTGACCAAACCTAAATGATAGATAGACGCCAAGGGTAAAACAGTTTGAGCGCCTTCTAATAATCCCAGCCCAGCTCGGAGGATAGGTATTACTACTATAGGAGCTTGAGGATTGACAAAAGTAGCAGAACATTCAGCTACAGGAGTTTGTATTGTTGTTTCTACCACAGGCAACCAATCTCGAATCGCTTCATAAGTTAACCATCTACCTAATTCTGTAATTGCAGAGCGAAACAATGCTGAGGGTGTATTAACATCACGAGCAATACCCAACCAATGCTTTACCAATGGATGAGGTGGGACATAAACACGAAGTTGTGGAGCCATAATTTTCAAATTTCCCCTTAACGAAGTCAAAAATTAGAAGTAAGTAGGGGCGAATGGCCATTCGCCCGTAGAGAAGTTGTTTTTTTCACAGGGATGTTGAGCAACCCTCCAAAAACATTTCGCTTTATAAAGACTGTGATAATAGCTAATATTTATAGGACAGATTTACGCAAAGAAACTCGGTTGCTAGGAAAAATCTTATGGTGAAGTTCTCTCCCGTTAAATCGGAGATTATAACGGGAGCTTCTAAAACAAAGATAATTGAATCCAGGCTTCAGAAGTTTCTTGTCTCACAGGCAGACCTTAGTCTTACGCCTCCACAAGCAGACAAGATGATACCCACCTCGTTTAATGCTTTATTTAATATGTTCTTTGCCGCATTCTCATCCCTATCCAAAACAGTTTTACACTTAGGGCAAGAATGTGTTCTGACTGACAAAGTTTTAGGTACTTTTTGACCACAATTACTACAGTTTTGTGATGTATTATGAGGACTAACTTTAACTATATGAACACCGCGTTTTACCGCTACTGCATCCAGTTTTTCAATAAAAGCTCCCCAGGCTACATCATAGATTGATTTTGATAGTTTACTATTTTTAGCTAAACCTTTAATATTAAGGTCTTCTACAGCAATCAAATCATACTCTTTAACTAATTTATGAGCAGTTTTATAGTGGAAATCTTCTCTTTGTCTAGCAATATGTTGATGCAATCTAGCTATTTTATTTTGTGCCTTTTTCCAGTTATTAGACCCAATTTCTTTTCTAGCTGCTTTACTTTGTTTTCTAGCTAAATTAGATTGTGCTTTTCTATAGAAATTTGGAACAGAAACAGTCTCACCAGCATTAGTAGTTAAAAACTCTTTTAAACCTACATCAATACCTACAGAATTTTTGATATTATCTGTAGGAATTAAACCCACCCCTTTAGTTCCCCTCCCGGGAGGGGATAGGGGTGGGTTATCTTCCAAACTAAAACTAATATAATAGCCATCAGCTTTTTTGGTTATAGTTGCCGTTTTAATAGTAAATCCATCTGGGATTGGTCTATGAACTATTACTGGAATAGCACCAAACCTGCTAATAATAATTTGTTTACCATTAAATTTAACTGCTGCTTTGGGATGATTAACTCTACTAAAACAAAATGACCTTAATTTGCCAGACTTCTTAAATCTTGGTCTACCAAATCTCTTACCTGTTTTATCAGGAACTAACCAACGTTTCCAAGCTTTATCTAGTCTTTGTAGATTAATTTGTTGAACTTCAGAGTAAATTTCTTTATACTCAGGAAAGAACTGTTTTGTCTGTTTAAGTGCTGATTGCTGAAAATAATAATCTGGTCTAATAGGAATCTCGCCAATTGGACTTGAAACTATTGAGCAGCGGTCAATCGGACATCTAGTTCTATTTAACCAATCTAGTCTTTGACCCAAAGCATAATTCCAGTGTCTTCTCAAAAGTTCTAGCCAATAATCAATTTTAGCTATTTGTTCTCGATTTGGCTTGATTTTGTAGCAATGACTTATGATCATTTTTTTCCTTTTCGACCAGACTTCTATTATAATAGTTTGTGTAAAGTTTGTCTATACATAATCAAGAAAACAGGATTAAATATACGAATCAGTCATAACAGATTAAAGTAGGGGCTAAGAGCGAATTGCCCCTACGATTATATGCAGCAGAAAATGAAAAAACGATGACGCAAGTAATAAATGATTTCATAGATTCACTAAAACTTAAAGACAAGAAATCAGAAGAAAAACATAAATCGACACAAAAGATAGCTTGCAGCTCGGCAATTCCCCTCCCGTTAAATCGAAGATTATAACGGGAGACCCCTTGCCGAATCTAGTTGGAACAAAAGACATCTCCGAAAAAACTGGATTTCTGGGTTCGGGTGCATAAGTCCTGATTAATTTCAAATTACCACAGATATGTACTAATCAATAAATATTTTCTGATAAAACATCATAATTATAC
>NZ_LGSU01000896.1 GCF_002260545.1 Hydrocoleum sp. CS-953
GAAAATTGCACTATCCAACTCTTCTGCCGGAGTGCTTCAGAAAATGTATTGACTGTTGGGTTGGTCTCACATAGTAGGAAAATTTCAGTAGATAGATCGCTATAATAATCCTACTTACCTTTCATCTCAAAAGATGAAGTTTACATCCAGTTATTTGTAAGCATTCAGCAGTCAGTCATCAGCTATTAGCTATTTTTAGTTTTCGATAAAAGCTTTATCAATTTTCTTACTGCAAAAGTCGGCTTCCTTACTCTTAAAGTCTCTATTTATTTAGAGACTGTTTTTGAAGAAAATGCCTTATTGGTGTTTGCTCCGCATTCCGCAGGAAGAGCTGATAGCTAATAGCTGTTTGCGAAGCATTCCGTAGAAAATGCTTACAGTTATTTTAACTAGGACGACGTTTTTCATTGTTAAATTTTATTGTTGAAAGATTTACAGTAAAAAAAATTAGTAATCAGAATATAACCTTTTTGATAGATATTTAACATGGCAATTTTACATAGTTTTTGGGTGACAGAAAATCAACAACCTAGTTCCTTATTTGTTTGGGGAGAAACTTGGCATAGAATTACAGAAGAGGATGCTGGTGAAACAGAAAAAATTACTAATAATCCTTATGCAATAACTTTAGATGAACTGTTCAAGTTATCTAAGACAAATATCAATTTTGGTTTAGAAAAGCACAAAAAATCTACAAATCAAACCTTAGCTATCCCCACAAAATTATCAGAATCTAGTCAAAAAATATATCCGATTCATTCTGCCACAAATCTATCAGAAATTTCAGAAAAGTTATATCTTTATCCCTGGCAAATAGAAGGAATTTGTTTAGAACCTCTAGAAGCAATTAAATTTTTACAATCTATTCCTCTGGGAAAAACTACTGAATCTTTCATCGGAGCAGATTTAAGATTTTGGTCTCATGTTGCGCGATGGAGTCTTGACTTATTAGCAAGATGTAAATTTTTACCCTCTATTGAACA
Organism: Hydrocoleum sp. CS-953; assembly: GCF_002260545.1. Classification (GTDB taxonomy): domain Bacteria; phylum Cyanobacteriota; class Cyanobacteriia; order Cyanobacteriales; family Microcoleaceae; genus Trichodesmium. The sequence continues at coordinate 984 of NZ_LGSU01000896.1, forward strand.
AACATCAAGTGCAGAATTTATTACAACTTGGCAACCTTTACTTGATAGTTCTATAGATCAAACTAGATTGAAAAATTTCACCCTACAAATGCCTCTAGTTTGTCGTACATATAATATTGATTGGCAGTCATATCTCTCTCTAGAAAATATACAAAATCTACAAATAATTACCGAAAATAATTCCTCAAAATTACCGCAACTTCAATCAAGTCAAGAAATTATCCAAGATTTCTTAAAAAATATAATAGATACACAAATTAGGCAACTATCAAACGAAATATCTCCAACACAAACTACCTCATTAAATCCCTCAATTAGACAATGGTTGAAATCCTTATTAGGAAAATCAAACTTAAAATTACCTGCTGCTAAAGAAACACAACAAATTAGCAAAATACTTGAGAATTGGAAATCTCCTCTACAAGAATATCAAACCACAGAAAAGAAATTTATTACCTGTTTCCGTCTCCACTCACCATCAGATAATTCCCGACAATGGAAACTAGAATATTGTCTCCAACAAGTCGATAACCCAGAATTTTTTGTTAATGCCAAAACTATTTGGGAAAATCCTGTAGCAAGTTTAAATTATCAAGGAAAAACAATTAAACTGCCTCAAGAAACTCTGCTAAAAGGTTTAGGTTTAGCATCAAGAATTTATCCAATTATTGAACCTAGTTTACAAGAAGCAACTCCCCAATATTGTCTACTCACTCCACAACAAGCTTATGAATTTATCAAAAGTGGAAGTTGGCGGTTTACTGATAGTGGACTGGGGGTAATTTTACCTCCTAGTTTAGCTAACCGAGAAGGATGGGCTTCTCGTTTGGGCCTAAGTATTCAGGCGACTGCTCCAAAAACGAAAAAAACCGAGAGACTGGGGTTGAAAAGTCTTCTCAATTTTAAGTGGGAATTATCTATTGGAGGCCAGAAATTAACTAAAGCTGAATTTGACAAATTAGTGGCTAAAGATAGTCCTTTAGTAGAAATTAATGGGGAGTGGGTGGAATTACAACCTCAAGATGTCCGAGCAGCAAAAAATTTCTTTGCTACTCGTCAAGACCAAATGGCTTTGTCTTTGGAAGATGCTTTGCGGTTAGCGACTGGGGATACTCAGACTATGGAAAAGTTGCCTGTTGTTAATTTTGAATCTGGGGGTCAACTACAGGAACTTTTGGATACTTTGACAAATAATCGTTCTTTAGAGGAAATTCCTACACCTGAGAATTTTCGGGGAGAATTGCGGAATTATCAAGCACGAGGCGTAAGTTGGTTGACTTTTCTGGAACGTTGGGGTTTAGGTGCTTGTTTGGCGGACGATATGGGCCTCGGTAAATGCGTATCAAATAATACAGAATTATATGTTAATAGTATGGTAATGCAAGTGGGGGGGATTTGGCAAGCTTATGCAAGTGAGGCCGAATTTGATGGGGAAGGGTTTTGGGCAAAACCGAATCGGCAATTATTAGTAAATTCTCTAGATGAGACAACGGGAAAAATTGTGGTTGCTCCTATCCGACGGTTATATCGACAGCGGGTACGAGAAAAGTTACGGAGGTTGAGGTTAAAAGATAAGAGTAGTATTACTATTACTCAAAGTCATAAATTGTTTATTCGCGATAGTTGGAAAAATAATTTTCAGGTGGGAGATTATGTTTGTGTACCTGCAAAATTAGTTTGGGATGGGAAAGCAGAAGATAAAGATTTAGTCAAATTTCTTGCTTGGCAAATAGCTGAAGGATATGAACAACCTGATACGGGAGGAGTAGCTATATCCCAAAAAAATAAACCACTTTTGGCAGAATTACTAAAGACTCTTGAGGACTTAAGTAAAAGATATGGTATTAAAATAAATCGCCCTGCTATCCGCCCCTATAGTGATAAAAAAGATTGTTACCAACTTGTTATAACCAGTGTAGAATATCGGAAATTTTTAGAAGGGAAAGGATATAAGTGGGGAAAGCGATCGCCGGAAAAAACTATCCCACCATTTATTATGCAAGCTGACTTAGACAGTATTAGAATTTTTCTGAGTAATTATTTTGATGCGGAAGGTTCGGTAAATAAAACAAAAAATGTCGAAATTTCTACAGCATCATCTCAACTTATTCAACAATTATCTACCTTACTAAGACGTTTTGGAATTTGGATGACAATATCTCCTAAACAAAAACGAGCTACTAATGGTACTGGAATTTTTCGTACTTATTATATCGGTACATTTAGTGGAAATTCAGCACGTCGTTTTTTACAAGAAATAGGATTTAATCATCCAGAAAAACAAGAAAAACTTAAGTCAATTTGTGCAACAAAAGCTAACTCAAATGTTGAAGGAATTCCTGCTTCGGATATAGTTGCCGAAGTAGCCAATAAAACTCAACTACCACTGCTACATTTAGGAATACACAGTAAAATTTATATCGACGGCTCCCAAGAATTTTCTCCTGCTAGTTTAGAGAAAGTTATTAATAGTATCGAACATATTATTAGTGGAGCTGCCGAAGAAGAATATCGTCAACTTAAACCTTCAAAGTGGACGACTAAAACTTTAGAAGCTTATTCTTTATTGAATATTCTGGAGCTAGAAATTAATAAAACTCGCCTGCAAAAATTACTCAATCAAGAAGTCTATTATTGTCAGATAGAATCTATCGAAGATATCGAATATGAGGGATGGGTTTATGACTTTGAAGTAAGCAAACATCATAACTTTGTAGCAAATAATATTCTTTGTCATAACACCATTCAAACCATAGCATTTTTGCTCAACCAACAAGAAAAAGAAGCACTTCTTACACCCACATTATTAGTTTGCCCTACCTCCGTATTAGGAAACTGGGAAAGAGAAGTAAAAAAATTCGGACCGAGTTTAAAACTAATAGTTCATCACGGCGATAAACGCGCCAAAGGTAAAGAATTTTCCAAAGCAGTAAAAGACAAACATTTAGTCATAACAAGTTACGCTTTATTGCATCGAGATGAGAAAATTTTACAGACAATAAAATGGCAGTCAATAATAGTTGATGAAGCACAAAATATCAAAAATCCAGAGGCAAAACAATCTCAAGCAGTCAGAAAATTAGACGCATCTTTTAGAATTGCCTTGACAGGAACTCCTGTAGAAAATCGTCTTTCAGAACTCTGGTCAATTTTAGATTTTTTGAATCCTGGATATTTAGGTCAAAAGCAATTTTTTCAGCGTCGCTTTGCCATTCCTATCGAAAAATATGGCGATACAAATTCATTGCAAACTTTACGTTCTCTCGTTCAACCTTTTATTCTGCGTCGTCTCAAAACTGACAAAAATATTATTCAAGATTTACCAGAAAAACAAGAAAATACTATCTTTTGCCCTTTAGCAAATGAACAAGCAAAACTCTATCAAAATATAGTGGAAAATTCTTTAGCAGAAATTGAAGCTGCTGACGGTATTCAGCGAAAAGGAAAAATTTTAGCCTTATTAGTAAAACTGAAACAACTTTGTAATCATCCCGTACTTTTACAAATCAAAAAAGGCAGTAAGAAAAAAGTAGAAATCAATGATACCAACTCTGGTAAACTGCAACGTCTAGGCGCAATGTTAGAAGAAATAATTGATGAAGGAGAACGAGCAATTATCTTTACCCAATTTGCGGAATGGGGAAAAATTTTACAACCTTATTTAGAGAAAAATTTAGGTAGAGAAGTATTGTATTTATATGGAGCTACCCGCAAAATTAAAAGGGAAGAAATGGTAGACCAATTCCAATTAGATCCTCAAGGTCCGCCAATAATGATTCTATCATTAAAAGCTGGAGGTACAGGTTTAAATTTGACTCGCGCTAATCATGTTTTTCACTTTGACAGATGGTGGAATCCCGCAGTAGAAAATCAGGCAACAGATCGGGTATTTAGAATTGGTCAAACTCGGAATGTTCAGGTGCATAAATTTGTTTGTACCGGAACTTTAGAAGAGAAAATACATGATTTAATTGAAAGTAAAAAAGAATTAGCAGAACAAGTAGTAGGTGCAGGTGAACAATGGTTAACTGAACTTGATACAGACCAGTTGAGAAATTTATTAATACTTGATAGAAATCAAGTAATTGAAGATGAGTAGGGGAGTAGGGAAGTAGGGGGAGAAATAAAAAGATAAATAGCTAACAGGAACTATGCTAAACCTAAATCATTTCTGTCAGACTTAGGTAGAAACCATATATATAGCTCCCAAAACTATAACGTTATAGTTTTTAACTCTATATATAGTACCTTGCCATAAGTTCTGTTCTGAAAAAAACTTTAGGAGGTTTAGTTTCCAAATCTAAGCACCAA